>DASPMK010000103.1:0-21301 GCA_035627075.1 Azospirillaceae bacterium | reverse complement strand
TGTCGCCGCCCTGCGTGGCGTGACGCTGGCCATTGAGCCCGCCACCATGACGGCCGTCCTCGGCCCCAACGGCGGCGGCAAGACCACGCTGTTCCTGCACCTGAATGGCACGTTACGGCCGACGCGCGGCGCGGTGCGGCTGGCGGGTGAACCTGTCGCCTACGACCGGCGGGCGCTTAAACGCTGGCGCGGGCAGGTGGGCCTTGTGCTGCAAGACCCCGACGACCAGCTTTTCGCCCCTACCATACGCCAGGACATCGCCTTTGGCCCATATAACCTAGGTCTCAAGCCGGCCGAGATCGCCGAGCGGGTGATGGAGGCTTTAACCGCGCTGGATCTCGACAGCCTCGCCGACCGCCCCACCCATCACCTGAGCTTTGGCCAGAAGCGGCGCGTCGCCATCGCCGGGGTGGTCGCCATGCGCCCCCGCGTGTTGCTGTTGGACGAGCCGATGGCCGGGCTGGATGCCGAAGGCGTCGACCAACTCCTGGACATTCTCGACGGACTGCGCCGCGCCGGAACGACAGTGGTGTTTTCCACCCACGACATCGAGCTGGCGTGGCGCTGGGCCGACCGGGTGGCGGTGCTGGCCGCCGGCCGGCTGATAGCATCCGGGTCTACCGCCGACGTGCTGGGGGATGGCGAGGTGCTGACCGCCGCCAAGCTCAAGGCGCCGCTGGTGCTCGACCTCGCCCGCGCTCTGCGTGACGCCGGCCACCCCTGGCCCGCCGACCGGCCGCCGCGCTCGCGCGAGGCGCTTTTGAACATGATCCGTAAGGGCAAGACATGACGGTCACCCTGGTTCTGGGCGGCGCCCGCTCCGGCAAAAGCAACTTCGCCGAAGGGCTGGTGGAGGCGACGGCGCATCCGATCTACCTCGCCACCGCCCAGGCGTGGGACGGCGAGATGACCGACCGCATCCGAGAGCACCGCGCCCGCCGGGGCGAACGCTGGACCACCATCGAGGAACCGCTGGACCTCGCAGCGTCCCTGGCGCGGGCGGCGCGGCCCGACGGCGCCGTGCTGGTCGATTGCCTGACCCTGTGGCTGTCCAACCTGA
Organism: Azospirillaceae bacterium; assembly: GCA_035627075.1. Lineage (GTDB taxonomy): Bacteria > Pseudomonadota > Alphaproteobacteria > Azospirillales > Azospirillaceae > DASPMK01. The sequence continues at coordinate 20,241 of DASPMK010000103.1, read as the reverse complement.
TGGGTGCGGACAGCGACATCGCGCAGGAAACCCGCCGGCTGGTGGACGCCCTGGACGGCCTTGCCGGCCCGGTGGTGTTCGTGTCCAACGAGGTCGGCCTGGGCATCGTGCCCGACAATGCACTCGCCCGCGCATTCCGCGACCACGCCGGCCGCCTGCATCAGGCGGTGGCGGCCCGCGCGCAAAGGGTTTATTTCGTCGTCGCGGGAATTCCCATGACTGTTAAGGATGAGCTTTCCAATGGCCGCTAAGATCCCCGCCACCGTCATCACCGGTTTCCTCGGCGCCGGCAAGACGAGCCTGATCCGCCACCTGGTCGCCAACGCGGGCGGCCGGCGGCTGGCGCTGGTGATCAACGAGTTCGGTGACTTGGGCGTGGACCGCGAGCTTCTGACCGGCTGCGGCCTGCCGGCCTGCCGCGACGAGGACGTGGTGGAACTGACCAACGGCTGCATCTGCTGCACCGTCGCCGACGACTTCCTGCCGACCATCGAAAAGCTGCTGGGCCGCGCCGAGGCGCCGGACCACATCATCATCGAAACCTCAGGATTGGCTCTGCCCAAGCCGCTGGTCAAGGCGTTCGCCTGGCCGGAAATCCGCACCCGCGTCACGGTGGACGGGGTGGTGGCGGTGATCGACGCGGAAGCCGTGGCCCAGGGGCGCTTCGCCACCGATCCCGCCGCGCTGGAGGCCGCCCGTCGCGAGGACCCGTCGCTCGACCACGAAAGCCCGCTGGAAGAACTGTTCGAGGAGCAACTGGGTTGCGCCGACATGGTGGTGCTGAACAAGGCCGACCAAGTGGACGGCGCCACCCTGGAGCAGGTCGCCCACGACGTGCAGCAGTACCTGCGTCCGGCGGTCAAGATCGTCACCACCGTGAACGGTGCCCTCGATCCGCGCGTGTTGCTGGGCCTGGGTGCGGCGGTCGAGGACGATCTCGACAGCCGCAAGTCCCACCACGAAGCGGACGGCGAGGAACACGACCACGACGACTTCGACAGCTTCGTGGTGGACCTGCCCCCCGTGATCGACCCCGATGTGGTGGAGGAGCGCATTCGCGCCGCCGTGGCGGACCACGACATCCTGCGCGTCAAGGGCTTCCTCGATGTGACCGGCAAGGCAATGCGCCACGTCGTCCAGGCCGTGGGCGACCGCATCGAGCGCTACTACGACCGCCCGTGGAAGCCCGGCGAGGCGAGGCGCGGCGCGCTGGTGGTGATCGGTCAGAAGGGGCTCGACCGGGAGGCCATCGCGGCGGTCCTCAAGGGCTGATCGATGCATCTCCTTGCCGCCCAGAAAGGCACCGTTTCCGATGGCGCCGAGGCGGTGGACCTCGGCCAGACGCCGGGTGATATCGTCTTCCTGTCGGCGGCGGACACGGAGCTGGCCTGTCTTGCCGCCGCTCATGACCGGCTGGGCACGCAAGCGCCCAGCCTGCGGCTGGCCAATCTGTTGAGCCTGGGGCACAACCTCTCGGTCGATCTCTACGTCGAGACGGTGGTATCCAAGGCCCGGCTGGTGGTGGTGCGCCTGCTGGGCGGTGTGCGCTATTGGTCCTATGGCGTGGAGCAGGTGGCCGAGGCCTGTCGGCGCGGCGGCATTCCCGTGGCCTTCCTGCCCGGTGACGATCAACCCGATCCGGAACTGGCCCGCCTTACCACCCTGCCGGCCGAGGCCGCCCATACCCTGTGGCAGTATCTGGCGCATGGCGGGTTGGGCAACGCCGTGCAATTCCTGGAGTTCTGCCGCGATGGCGGGGCGCTGCCACCCGCCCCCTTGGCCCGAGCCCTGCTGTATTGGCCCGGCCTCGACTGGCCGACGCTCGACGATCTGCGCGGCCAGTGGCGGGCCGACGCCCCCGTCACCGCCATAATCTTCTACCGCGCGCTGGTCCAGGCCGCCAACCTGGAGGCCATTGACGCGCTGATCGGCGCCCTGAAGGCCAAGGGACTAAACCCGCTGCCCATCGCCGTCACCAGCCTGAAGGACAAGGTGGTGCAGGGCGTAGTCGAGAGCTTGTACGCCCAGGCCCCGCCCGACGTCATTCTCAACGCCACGGCCTTCGCCGTGAACCAGGGGACGCCGGCCCCGGCGCTGACCCTGCAAGTGGTCCTTGCCTCCACCACCGAGGGGGACTGGCGCAACGGCACGCAAGGACTGGCGCCGCGCGACATCGCCATGAACGTGGCATTGCCGGAGGTGGACGGCCGCATTCTCGTCCGCGCCATCGCCTTTAAGGCCGATGCCCGACGTCACCAAGCGACGCAAAGCTGGATCGTCATCCATAAGCCGGCGCCCGATCGCGTGCGCTTCACCGCCGAACTGGCGGCCGCGTGGGCGCGGCTGCGGCGCACCCCGGCGGCGGCGCGTCGTGTCGCCATTCTGCTCGCCAACTATCCCAACCGCGACGGCCGACTGGCCAACGGCGTCGGCCTCGACACCCCGGCCGGTGTCGCCCGCACCATTCTGGCAATGCGCGCCGCCGGTTACGACACCGCCGACGCGCCGACCTCCTCGGCCGGGCTGATGGCGGCGCTGACCCACGGCGTCACCAACGATTTTCGCGCGCTGGACGACCGCGACCACGGCGAAATCCTGTCGCTCGACGCCTACCGCCGCTTCTTCGCCAAGCTGCCCCCCGCCACGCGGCAGAGGATCACCGATCGCTGGGGCAATCCGGACAGCGACCCCTTCGTGCGTAACGGCGCCTTCCGTCTGCCGTTGCATCGCTTCGGTTCTCTGGTGGTGGGAGTGCAACCGGCGCGCGGCTACAACATCGACCCGGTAAGGACCTATCACGACCCCGACTTGGCTCCGCCGCACAACTACCTCGCGGTCTATGCGTGGCTGCGCCGGGAGTTCGACGCCCACGCCGTCGTCCACTTCGGCAAGCACGGCAACCTGGAATGGCTGCCCGGCAAGGCGCTGGCCTTGTCGCAGGAATGCTTCCCCGAGGTCATCTTGGGGGCTATGCCGCACCTCTATCCCTTCATCGTCAACGACCCCGGCGAGGGTACCCAGGCCAAGCGCCGCGCTGCGGCGGTCATCATCGACCACCTGACGCCGCCGCTGACCCGCGCCGAGACCTATGGCCCGTTGCGCCAGTTGGAAATGCTGGTGGACGAGTATTACGAGGCGGCCAACCTCGACCCGCGCCGCCTGCCGGTGCTGGCCCGCGACATCCTGGAACTGGCCGGCTCCATCGGCCTCGACCGCGATGTCGGCGTCGGTCGCGACGACGACCCCGATGCGGCTTTGACCCGCATCGACAATCATCTGTGCGAGTTGAAGGAACTGCAAATCCGCGACGGACTGCACGTCTTCGGCGAAGCCCCGGCCGGCGACCGGCTTATCGATCTCCTGGTGGCGCTGGTCCGCCTGCCGCGCCAGCGTGGAGAGGGCAAGGACGCCTCGCTGATCCGGGCGCTGGCCGCCGACCTGAAGCTGGAGGACTTCGACCCGCTGGATTGCCCGATGGCCGAATCGTGGACCGGCCCGCGTCCCGCCGCTCTGGCCACGCCGGAACCATGGCGCACCTGTGGCGACACGGTGGAGCGCCTGGAACTCCTGGCCCGCGCCCTGGTGGCCGGCATCGTGAAGCCGGATGATGGCTGGACCCGCACCCGCGATGTCCTGGCCTTCGTCGCGGACTGGCTGCGCCCAACCGTCATCGCTTGCGGCGACGCTGAAATCGCCGGCTTGCTGCAAGGGCTCGACGGACGCTTCGTCCCGCCCGGCCCTTCGGGCGCGCCGACGCGCGGGCGGCCGGAAGTGCTGCCTACCGGCCGCAACTTCTTCTCCGTCGACACCCGCGCCGTGCCCACCCCCGCCGCCTGGACCCTCGGCTGGAAATCGGCCACCCGCGTCATCGAGCGCCACATGCAAGAGCACGGCGAGTGGCCGCGCGTGCTGGCGCTGTCGGCCTGGGGCACGGCCAACATGCGCACCGGGGGCGACGACATTGCCCAAGCCCTGGCGTTGCTGGGCGTGCGGCCAACCTGGGACGTGGCCACCGGCCGCGTCACCGGCTTCGAGATTCTGCCGCTCAGCGTGCTCGACCGCCCGCGCGTGGACGTCACCCTGCGCGTCTCCGGCTTCTTCCGCGATGCCTTCCCGGCGCAGATCGATCTGGTCGACTCAGCATCCCGCGCCGTGGCATCCCTGGACGAGCCCGAGGACATGAACCCGCTGGCCGCCCGCTTTCGCGCCGACCGCGCCGCCCTGGTCGCCACCGGGGTCACCCCGGAGGACGCGGCCAAGCGCGCCGGCTACCGAGTCTTCGGCTCCAAGCCGGGAGCTTATGGCGCCGGTCTCCAGGCACTGATCGACGAGCGCGGCTGGACCACCGACGCCGATCTGGCGCAAGCCTATCTCGCCTGGGGGGCCTACGCCTACGGCGCCGGCGCGGAAGGCGCCCCGGAACGCGCTCTGTTCGAAACACGGATGGGTGCGGTGGAAGCGGTGCTGCACAACCAGGACAACCGCGAACACGACCTGCTGGACAGCGACGACTACTACCAGTTCGAAGGCGGGCTGGCGGTCACCATCAAACACCTGAAGGGCACGGCGCCGACCGTTTACCACAACGACCATTCCCGCCCCGAAAGCCCGCAAATCCGCACCCTGGACGAGGAGATCGCCCGCGTGGTGCGGGGGCGTGTGGTCAATCCGAAGTGGATCGCCGGAGTGATGCGCCACGGCTACAAGGGCGCCTTCGAAATGGCCGCCACCGTGGATTACCTCTTCGCCTTCGCCGCGACCACCGGGGCGGTGAAGGACCATCATTTCGACGCGGTCTATGACGCCTTCGTCACCGACGACGCCGTGCGCGATTTCATGGCCGACACCAACCCGGCGGCGCAGAAGGAAATGGCCGACCGGCTGTTGGAAGCGCAGGACCGGGGCCTGTGGCGGCCGAAATCGAACTCGGCGCATGGGGTGCTGGCAGAACTGGCGGGCAAAGGAGGGAAGGGATGAAGACCGAAGGCCTATCCGACGACGAGATCAACGCCCGCCATCATGAGAAGAAGGCGGCGCAGAAGGCGGCGCGGGAGAAGATTCTGGCCGGCAAGACCCAGGAAAGGGGCCTGATCATCGTCCACACCGGCCCCGGCAAGGGCAAGTCCACCGCCGCCTTCGGCATGGTAATGCGCGCTATCGCCCATGGCATGAAGGTGGCGGTCGTCCAGTTCGTCAAGGGCAAATGGTCCACCGGCGAGCGCGACGTGCTGGAGAAATTCCCCGATCAGATCGACATGTTCGTGGAAGGCGAGGGTTTCACCTGGGAAACCCAGGACCGCGAGCGCGACGTGGCGGCGGCCCGCGCCGGCTGGGAACGGGCCAAGGCGGCGATCGCCGACCCGCAGTACAAGATGGTGCTGCTCGACGAACTCAACATCGTCCTGCGCTATGACTACCTGCCCCTGGACGAGGTGCTGGAGGCGTTGCGCAACAAGCCGGAGGACAAGCACGTCATCATCACCGGCCGCAACGCCAAGCCCGAGCTGATCGAAGTGGCCGACCTCGTCACCGAGATGACCATGGTCAAGCATCCCTTCCGCGACGGGGTGAAGGCGCAGGCCGGCATCGAATTTTAAAGGAACTCCTGGTACCTGGGAGCGTTCCTCGGAAGAGTTGATCCCGAGGAGGCGTCCCATGGCCCAAATTCCCACCGGCCGGCTGGCCTTGGCGGCCGGCATGCTGGCAGCACTCGCCGCCGACAACGTCCGCCGCTCGGCCAGCGCCCGCGCCGCATACCCACCGCGGGGCCGCTTCGTCGATGTGGAAGGCGGGCGCATCCACGCCATCGATGACGGCGAAGGGCCGCCGGTGGTGCTGATCCATGGGGCCGGGGTCGATCACTCGGACATGGCGATGACCCTCTTGGGGCCGCTCAAGCGCCGCTACCGCGTGCTGGCGGTGGACCGGCCCGGTATCGGACATTCCACCCGCCCGCGCGGCTGGGCCGCCCCCGACGTGCAGGCCCGCATGCTGCACGAGGCGGTGACGGCGCTGGGTATCCGCTTTCCCATCGTCGTCGGCCATTCCTTCGGCGCCGCCGTGGCGATGACCTGGGCGCTGCAATTCCCCGAGGATACGGCCGGTGTTGTGTTCCTGTCGGGCTATGTCTACCCGACGACGCGGCCCGACTTTCTGCCGTTCATGGCTCCGGCGGCGCCGTTGATCGGGCCGGTTCTGGCCCATACCGTCCTGCCGCCGGTGGACCGGCTGATGCTGCCGTTCCTGATGAAACGGGTCTTCGCTCCGCAGCCGGTGCCCGACGGCTTCCGGCATTACTACCCCGCCGACTTCATCCTCCAGCCTTCGCAGTTGATCGCCAACGGCGAGGATATCGCCTCGCTGATCCCCGCCGCAAACCGGCTGTCGCCACACTGGCATGAGGTGGCGGTGCCGGTATGCATCCTGGCCGGCACCGAGGATCGCCTGGTGGCGCCCGAACACCACGCCGTGCGGCTGTCGAACGATATCCCCGACGCCACCTTCCAGCTCTATCCTGGCATCGGCCACATGTTGCACCACTTCCGCACCGGCGACGTGATCGACGCGGTGGACGAGATCGCCGAACGCGCCGACCTGCGCGCCCGCTCCGCCGCCCTGGGCTGGGCGTCAGGGTGATCGCATTTGAAAAAATGTAGTGGCGTGTGAGCACGGCATGGATTTTGTAGAGGGCTTCCCCGTGTTGTGTGGAGAGGGAGAGGCCCATGTCGTGGTTTGGCGTTGCGTTCGACGCCCTGCCCGATCCCCTGACCATCGCCACCTTGGACACCGCCCAGAGCACCGATGGCGCTCACGGCCGGATTAAGGTGCGGCGCGCCTGGATCAGCCACGATCTGGGCTGGCTGCGCGGTCCCAAGACGGCCAAGAACGACCCGGTGCCATTGCCCGACATGGCATGCCTGGGCGTGATCGAGGCCACCGTCGAGCGCGGCGGCAAGACAACCACTCCGGCCGTCGCTCTCACTGCGGGCCAGGCGGCGCAGGTCTTCGGAGGTCAGATCGGGGCGGATCGTCAGGCGGGCATGGCTGCGCTTCGCTCAATGGCGAGTCCCGGCACAGGGAATCATCCCCGATGCTGAACCGCAAGCCACAGCCGCCATGAGTCGGAAATTTCCGGCTCTGGTATTACTTGGCGGCCAGGAGGCCGACCTCGCGATAGAAGCGCTCCGCCCCCGGGTGGAGCGGTACCGCCAAACCTTGCAGCGCGTTGGGTAGAGTGATGCCCCGGCCTTTCGGATGTCCCTCGGCCAGCAGGTGCAGGGTGCTTTCGTGCCACAAGGCGGCGGTAATGCCGTAGGCGAGATCGGCGGGCAACTCGCTGCGCACGACGAACTGCGCTCCCACTCCCAGCGTGCGGGTACCGGGAACGCCCGGATAGGCGTCAGCGTCGATGGTGACCTCGGTGTAATAGGCGAAATTGCCTTTCAGCCGTACAGCCGGCTCGTCATCGAAGGGGATGAGCCGAATCGGCACCCGTGCCGCCAGATCGGTGATCGCCTGCACCGGAAAACCGCCCACCATGAAGAAGGCATCCAGTTCGCCCGCCGCCAGACGGTCGGCAGACGGGCCGGGGCGCAGGTAGAACGGCCTGATCGCCGACTCGGATAGGCCGTAGGCGGCCAGCAGGATGCGGGATTCGACCAATATGCCCGAGCCCTCGTCGCCGAGCGATACCGCCCGACCGGCCAGATCGCGCACGCTCCGGATGGGGCTGTCGGCCCGGACCACCAGATGAACGGCCTCTGTATACAGGTTGGCGACGGCCCGGAGTTCGGCGAAGGGCGGCTTATCGCGGTAGATGCCCTGGCCGACAAAGGCCCAGTGGGCGATGTCGGCCTGTACCAGCGCCGCTTCCAGCCCGCCTGAGCGCAACGCGTTGATGTTTTCCACCGAACCGGAGGTGGCTTGAGCCACCGCGATCAGCCCCGGCACGCCGCAACTGCCGCCGCGCCCGCACGGGCGCGAGCCGGGCGGGTTGGAGATGGCGTTGGACAACAGGCCGCCGATGGGGAAATAGGTGCCGCCGGTGGTGCCGGTGCCGATGCGGAAGAACTTCAGTTCCTGTGCCCAGCCCGTCAACGCGCCCGCCAAGCTCAGCGCCAGCGTGAATGCCAGCGGCAGGCCAAGCCCATGCCGGAGGAAAAGGAGCCACCGCAACGGGAATAGATGAGGGGGCATGGGCATGGCGGATTCGGGCGGGCTGGAGGTGGAACACAAGATAGCCTAGGGCGGTGGCGGGGCAACGAGAATCCCCGTACATCGCAGCCTTTCAGGCTCTAGTGCAGTGACGCATTGATAGGATTCACAAATGGCCGCTGTCATGCGATTCTGAACCGCCCCAGGATGGACGGCCGGGGCCGCTATCTCGACACCATCTTCATGGGGCGGGTCTGGCGATCCGTGAAGTACGAGGACGTCCACCTCAAAGGCTATGCCGACGGCCGCGAGGCGCGGACGGGAATCGGCGAGTGGATCCGATTCTACAACACCCGCCGCCCTCATCGGGCGCTGGGCGACCGGACGCCGCTGGCGGTCTGGCGGGACGGCGTCACCGGCTGCCTCGGAGCGCCGGCTGTGGATAGGACGCAGCGCTTGGGCAACGCGGGCGCGTTGCCCACATACCCACAGCCACAACTGCCGATTAAAATGGTCGGATGAAGGAAACGGAAACGAAGCGGCCTTCCACCTTACCAACCGGCTCCGCTGGTCCTCAGGCTGGGGTCCACTTCACCTCCGAGCAGGCCGAACGACAGGCCGCATAACCCGGGGTCCACTCCGCCGGGGGAAGCTCAGCCGGCGATTTCACCTAATCGGGAATTCGTAACCCAGGAATTCTTGCGTCCTTTGGGTATATTAGTGGCGGAAGAGGTGGGATTCGAACCCACGGAAGGCTTGCACCTTCGCTGGTTTTCAAGACCAGTGCCTTAAACCACTCGGCCACTCTTCCTCAGAAAAAATCCCCGCTTGTGACAATCCAGACCGGTTTTCAAGACCGCTGCCTTAAACCACTCGGCCACCCATCCATTTAGGAATTCTGCGGGATACAGGATGCGGGCCGAGCGGTCAACAGGGCATTGATACTGAAACAGGGCTATCGCATTTGCCCGAGTATGGATCGGGCGAAGTCGTTGGACCATCCTGAGCGTTTGCGCTTGCGGCGCACGGAGATGTCGGGACGGGCGCGTTTGAGCATGTTGAGGGCGGAAGGGAAGGCCGACCGGCTGCCCGATGGTGCGCCATTGCATGCCGGCATGGCACAACCCAACCAGATCGCCATGAGGGCCTTGTCCAGCCGCCCGCCCGAGAGCGGCTCACGTGGGAAGACCTTGACGCCACGGGCCGCCTGGAGATGCTCCAGGTGTGCTTTGACTTCGGCGGTGAAGGGTTCGATCTTTTCCCAAGCGCTCCACGATGCCGGACACGTCTTGGCTTTGGCAACGGCGGAGCCCATCTCAAACCTGCCCGGTGGTGTTTGGCGGACCACCAAGGGGTCGCCGTTCGGAGATCCCCACCGGGCACCTCCCTCCCGCACATCTCACCTCCCGCACATCTCACCTCCCGCACATCTCAAAGGGTACTATCCGAGCCACAGCCCGGAGGCTCGCCCCTCTGCAAACAGGTTCTTAGCCTGGATCGAAAGAGATCACGCTATCGGCAAGTCGAGCGCCACTCGCAACCCACCGAGCGGCGAGTCCGCCAACTCCACCGACCCGCCGTATAGCGCCGCGAGATCGCGGACGATGGCGAGGCCCAAACCCGATCCCGGCGTTTCCTCGTCCAACCGCACGCCGCGCCCGAACATCTCGGCGCGGCGTGTGGGGGGCAGGCCGGGGCCGTCGTCGTCCACCGTAACCCGCAGCCGACCGGCCTCGGTACACAGTGTGGCCCGCACCTGGGAGCGCGCCCATTTGGCGGCATTGTCCAGAAGATTGCCCAGCATTTCGGTGAAGTCCTGTCGGTCGCCCTTGAACACGGCGCCAACGCCTTCGATCGAGAAGGTCAGCCCCTCGTCCTGGTGCAGCTTGGTCAGCACGCGGGCCAACTGGCGGGCAACGTCGAGCGCATCGGTGCGCACCCCCGGTACGGTGGCGGCTCCGGCGGCGCGGGCGCGGGCCAGATGATGGTCCACTTGCCGACGCATCGCCTGAAGCTGGCGCCGCACCGCGTCGGCCAGCGGATCATCGCGCTGGGCGGCCTCAACGGCGAGTACGCTCAACGGTGTCTTCAAGGCATGGGCGAGGTTGGACGCCTGGGTGCGGGCGCGCTCCACCACCTGGGCATCGTGTTCCAGAAGGGCGTTGAGGTCGCCCACCAACGGCGCCACCTCGGTCGGCCAGTCTCCCTCGACGCGGCGGCGGCGGCCATCGCGCACGGCGCTCAAAGCGGCGCGCAGCCGCCGCAACGGCACGAGGCCGACGCGCACCTGCAACAATACAGCGATGCCCAGCCCGACGCCGAGCACCCCCAGCGACCACGCCAGGGTGCGGCGGAAATCGGCCACCGCCGCATCCATTTGGGCGTGATCGCTGGCGACGGCGAGGCGGACGGGATCGGGAAGCTCCGGCACCAGGACGCTACGTTCAATTACCAAAAGTTGCTGATTCTCGGGGCCACGCTGGTGGTAACGGTGGATCTGACCATCGACCGGGGTGTCGGGGGGGAGGGAGAGTGCCGCGTCCCACAACGAGCGTGAGCGCAGGGGGTCGCCCCCCGCCGTCTCGATCTGCCAGTAACGCCCGGAATAGGGTTTGGCGAACAGCGGGTCGGCCAAGCGGGTGGGGAGCGTCAACGCGCCCGAGGGGCTGACGGTGAGATCGGCCAACAGGCGGTCGAGTTCGTGAGAGAGGCTGATCTCCATGTTGGCCTCGACATGCTGGCGGAACAGCCGGGTCAGCGCCACCCCGGACAGCACAAGGGCCAGCGCGATCCACAGCATCGCGCCGGCCACCAACCGGAAAGTAAGGGACGAGCGACGGGGCAGGTGCATCACGGCGGCTCGCGCAGGCGATAACCCTGGCCGCGCATCGTCTCGATCACGTCCGCTCCCAGCTTGCGGCGCAACCGGCCGACGAATACCTCGATGGTGTTGGAGTCGCGGTCGAAATCCTGGGCGTAGATGTGCTCCGTCAGTTCAGTGCGGCTGACCACCTTGCCCTTGTGGTGCATGAGGTAGGCCAGCACGCGGAACTCCTGCGCCGTCAGGGTGACAGGGTTGCCGTCCATGGTGACGCGTGACTGACGGGTGTCGAGCCGCACCGGCCCGCACACCAGATCGGCCGAGGCGTGACCGGAAGCGCGGCGGATCAGGGCGCGCAGGCGGGCCAGAAGTTCCTCGATCTGAAACGGCTTGGTCAGGTAGTCGTCGGCACCGGCGTCGATTCCTTCCACCTTCTCGGTCCAGCGGTCACGGGCGGTGAGGATCAGCACCGGGAAGCTTCGGCCGTCGCTACGCCAGCGCTTCAGCACCGACAGCCCATCCAAAACCGGCAGGCCAAGGTCGAGCACCACCACGTCATAGGGCTCGTTATCGCCCAGGAAGTGCCCTTCCTCGCCATTGAACGCCGGATCGACGACGTAACCGGCGACTTCCAGCGCGGATTTGAGCTGACGGGCGAGATCACGGTCGTCCTCCACCACCAGCACCCGCATTAGGGCTTCCTCCGCGCCGTGTCCACCCCGTGCCCGCGCGCTTTCAAAAGCTCGGCGGTGCGGGCGTCGTAGACCAGTTTCAGGACCGAGCCCTGGGGCGACAGGAGCTTCACTTCATAGACCCAGCGGCCGTGCTCGCCTTCCAGTTCCACCTCCAGGAAGTCGCCCTGGAAGTCGCGCTCGATCGCCTCCAGGATGCGGCCCAACGGCATCACCTCGCCCGAGCGCAGGGCGCGTTCGGCGCGGTCATGGTCATGCTCCTCGCCGGCCCAGGCGGGAGTGGTCAGCAGCAGCAAAAAAAGCAGAAGGCGTTTCATGGCGCCCACTATAATGACGCAAGCTGAACGTCAACTGAACAGCAACCCGCTCCATCCGCCGGGCGGTTGTGGTTATACAAAGGTGGCGAAAAGCTGAGGGGAGGGCAAGGCGATGGCGGTGGAACTGGCGGCCACGGAAATCGGCGGGGGCAGGCCGCTGTTGATCCTGCACGGGCTGTTCGGCTCGGGGCGCAACTGGACGACCATAGCCAAGCGGCTGGCCGAGCGGGCGCGCGTCTTCACGCTGGACGCCCGCAACCACGGCAACTCGCCGTGGGCCGACTCCATGACCTATCCCGAGATGGCCGAGGACGTGCGCGCTTTTATCGTCGCGAAGGGACTGGTCCCCGCCGCCGTGATGGGCCATAGCATGGGCGGCAAGATATTGATGCACCTCGCGCTGGAGCATCCCGAGATGGTGGATCGGCTGGTGGTGGTGGACATGGCGCCGGTCGCCTATGGCCACACTCAGCTCCCGTATGTCCGCGCTATGAAGGCGGTGGACCTGTCGAGGGTGTCCCGCCGGGGCGACGTCGATGCGGCGCTGGCCGCCAGCGTACCGGAGGTCGGCATCCGTGCCTTCCTGTTGCAGAATCTGGTGCAGGAAGACAGGCGCTGGGCGTGGCGGATCAACCTGGACGTCATCGAGCGCGACATGGCGGCGATCATGGATTTTCCCATGCCGGGCGGCATGCGGCCGTTCGACAAACCGGCGCTGTTCCTGGCCGGCGCCAAGGCGGACTATATCAGGCCCGAGCACCACGAGCGCATCCGCGCCCTGTTTCCCCAGGCGGTGATCGAGATGGTGCCGGATGCCGGCCATTGGGTCCACGCCGAGAAGCCCAGCGTGGTGGTGGAGCGGACGACGGCGTTTTTGGGATGACATGGGCGGCGTCTGCCACCATTGCCAGAGGCAAGGGGCGAGAGCTACGCAATGTGCTGTCGGGTTTCTCCGCGAAGCTGCACCTGGGTTACTTCGGTTCCGGTCCCGGCGCGTCGATGCGGATTTGCCGGTCGTCGCAGGCCAGCCGCCCGCCTTCGCCGGCCATGTGACGGGGGCTGAGCGCCAGGGCGCCCCGGTCGTCGGGTTTCAGGTAAAAGCGCAAACCCGTCAGCATCAGCCGGCGCCGGCCGTCGGTGCGGCGGATCGAGGCCAGATCGAACTCGGCCGAGCGCATTACCGTCGGGCCGAAGTCGCGGATCAGCGCGTCGCACAGCGCCGCCGAGCGCACGTCCTGGCCGATGCTGGCGCGCAGCAGGCGGCCGGTGGCCATGTCGGCCATCGCCTGAACCATGTCGAAAGCGATACGGAAATAATCGTCGGGCGATAGGCTGGAGCAGGTGCCGTGCTTCAGCCACTCGTGGCTGTGCAGGTTGGCGGTGTAGCCCGGCATGAACACCTTCATCCGCTCCCGCGTGGCGGGGGAGAGGTCGGGTTCGGGCAGGAAGCGGTGGCCGGTGCGCTTGATCTGGTCGCGCTTGCTTGGTGGCTGGTCGCAGTACTCCAGGCCGCGCGGTTGAGGCCACAGCCCGTGCAGCACCAGGTGGTCGGCGGCGAAGCTGCCGGCGTTGGACAGCCGGCAATCCGCCGCGTCGCGCCCGTTCTCGGTTTCGCAGAAGCCGGATTGCCAGGACAGGGCCAGCACCAGCGAACGCGGCGGCTCCCGCGCCTCGGCGGTGGCGGTGAGCAGAAGAAGGGTCAGCAAGGCGTATCGCAGCATGCGGCTTTTATAACGCAGCGCCACGGGGGGTTAAATCCCGACGAACGTCAACCCCAGCCATACCAGCCAAAAGCCCAGCGCCAGGAAGGGGCCGAAGGCGATCATTCGGTCGGCCTGCCACCGCCGGCCGAGAAGGGCGGTCAGCAGTGCCGCGCAGGCGGCCAGGAGAACCACCCACGGCAACTCCGCCCAGCCGACCCAGGCCCCGGATGCCGCCAGCAGCTTGGCGTCGCCCATGCCCAATCCCTCACGGCCGCGAAAGCGCCGGTACAGTGCCGCGATGGCGGCAAAGACGGCGTAGCCGGCGAACGCGCCGATGACATGGTCGGCCAGGGCTGTGCGGTCGGTCAGGAACACCACCCCCAGCCCGGCCGGGATCAGCGGCAGGGTCAGTGCGTCGGGCAGGGCGAAGTGGCGGAGATCGATGAGCGAGGCCAGCAGCAGCACCCACCCCAGCAACGCCCCCACCGGCGCCAGCGGGGCGGGCAGGAGAGACGCCGCCATCGCCGTCAAGAGCGGAGCCAGGGTGAGGGCGGGAAGCAAGGGTGCGCGCTCCGTTTCCTCACCCCACAGGCGGGCGGGCAGGGCTCGCGCCGCCAGGGCAATCAGCCAGCCGGCCAAAGGGGAGAGGATCAGGACAGCGGTATTCAGGCGCCCCCCTTCTTCGCCTTCACCGGCGACGGACGCATGGATTTCAGCTTGCCCATCAGCTCTTCGGTGATGCGGCGCGCCTCGTCGGCGTTGTGCAGCACGCGCGGGGTGATGAAGACGATCAGCTCGGTGCGGCGGTCGCGGGTGGTGGTGGTGCCGAACAAATGGCCCAGCACCGGAATGTCGGACAACACCGGCACACCCGACTTGCCGTTGGCGCCTTCCTCGGAGATCAGACCACCCAGCACCACCGTCTGCCCCGTCGGCACCGCCACCGAGCTTTCGATGCGGCGCTGGGTGATGGTGGGGGTGAGGCGGCCGGTGTTGGCCGTTTCCGACACCGCCGATACTTCCTGGGCGATGTCCATCGACACCGTGCCGCCGGCGTTGATGCGCGGGATGACGCGCAGGATGACGCCGGTGTCCTGGAACTCGATGGTATTGACGATGGGGGCCTCGGGGTCGAGCACGCTTTGCGCCTCGCGCGTGGTCACCGGCACCCGGTCGCCGACCTTCAGCAAGGCTTCCTGGTTGTCGAGCACCACCACCTGCGGCGACGACACCACCTTGACGTCGGTCATGTTGTCCAGCGCCGACAGTACCACGCGCGGGTCGCCCACCCGGCCCAGGATGGCGTTGAAGCCGGGAAGCTCGGGCGAGGGAATAATGCGGCTGCCGCTGGTGGAAAGGCCCACCGAGGTCTGGTCCTCATTGGCGAAGCCGTTGCCCTTCAGGAAATACTGCACGCCGAAACGCAGGCTGTTGTTCAACGTCACTTCGGCGATGGTGGCCTCGATCAGCACCTGATTGGGCGGCACGTCGAGCCTTTGCAGGGCCGCCTGCACCTGCCGGAACTCCTCCGGCGTGGCGAGGATGACCAGGGCGTTGCGGGATTCGTCGGCGACGATGCGGACGCTGTTGGCGCCGGTCGACGGCTCCGGTTCTGCGCTTTCCGCCTCGCGGGCGCGGTCGAAGACGGCCTCCAGGCGCGGGTCGGCCCCATCGGCCGGGGTGGTGCCAAGATCCCCCCGGCGCGCCGCCCCGGCAATGGCACGTACGGGGGAGGAAGAGACGCTCGGGGCCGTCGACAACCGCGCACCGCGCGTGCCCGGTGGCAGCGGTGCGCTGGTGTCCACCGCTCCCTCGGTCGTACCGGCCTGGGCGAAGACGCGGGAGAGAACACGGGCGAGCGGCTTGGCCTTGCCGTACTGGAGTTGGTGAACGTACAGTGTACGTTCCCCATACGTACCCTGGTCCAGCCGTTGTACCCAACTGGCGGCCTCATCCAGCATGGCGCTGCCGTTGGCGACCACCAGCACGGCGTTCAGCCGCTCCACCGCCATGAACTGCACCACCCCAGCGCCGGGGCCGTCCTGATGATCGCCGAAGATGGTGTCGAGTTCGCGCACCGCCGCCTGGGCGCGGGCCTGAGCCAGCGGGTAGATGCCGACCGAGCGCCCCTTCATCCAGTCCTGGTCGAAGGCGCGGGCGGCGTCGACCAGCGAGCGGCGCTCGTCGGCCGGACCGGATACCAGCAAAAGGTTGCGTACGGCATCGATCTGCAAGGCGCCGGTCGCTTGATACAGGGGCTCCAGAAGCTTTTGCAGCGTGGTGACGGAGACGTGGCGCGGCGCGAACACACTGACCGCATGGCCCGGGCCGGGCAATTCGGCGGGTTCCGGCGGGCCGGCGGTGCGCGGCGCGTCCTCCAGGGGCACGACGCGGAACAGCGTTCCCTGCCGCACCAGCGCCGCCCCATTCTGGCGCAACGACGCCTCCAGCATCCCCAACACCTGGGCGCGGCTGACCGGCTGGCCGGTGGCGAGCGTCACCGTGCCCTGGACGCGCTCATCCAGCACGTACGGCACGGCCAACACGTCGCCCAGCACCGCCTTGGCGACGGTGGCGATATCGGTGCCCTCGAACGACAGATCGATGTCGGCGGGATCGTCGGCGTTCAGGCCGGCGCCGCCCGGCACGCCCACCGGACGTTCGCGTCCGCGCACCACCACCGGGGTGGGCTTGGCCGGGCCGCCCGATGCCATCAGCCCGGATGGCGCGCCGACGGCGGGCTGCGCGGTCACCCCCGGGGCAAGCTCGTCCTTGAGCCCGGCCAACTGGCCGGTGCCGCGGTCCATGTCCGGCCGCTGGCACGCCGCCAGGATCATCAGCATTGCGAAGGCCGCCAGGGCCGTTGTCCGTTTCAACACCCGTGCCCGTTCCGCTATCACAAAGGGGTAATGGGAAAGTCTCGCCGTTCGATCGTTCTGACAAGCACTTTCGATAGGGCTAATTTTGCTCGCTGGCGGTGTGGGCGTCGTGCGAAAATAGGCCCCCTTCATGCATTGGCGGTGGGCGGCGAGTGACCAGAGCACTGGACGTGCGCACGGCGGCGGGGCGGTTGACGGCGGCGGACCTGGAGCGGGCGATTCCGCCCGATCCGGCGGCCGGTGTGTCGCCGCGTTTCCTCAAGCGCGCCCGCCTGCTGCCGGTGGCAATGGAGCCCGACGGGGCGCTGCTGGTCGCCATGGCCAACCCGCGCGACGCGGAAGCCATCGAGGCGCTGGAGATCGCCACCGGCCATCGCGTGGTCGCGTGGGCGGCCGCCGAAGCCGATATCGCGGCGGCGCTGGACCGGCTTTATAGCGGCAAGTCCGCCCTGGAGCGGATCGTCGAGGATTTCGACGGTGGGTCGGCTCCCGACGACGATCTCGACCGGTTGAAGGACCTCGCCAGCGAGGCCCCGGTGGTCCGCCTCGTCAACCACCTGTTCGAAGAGGCGGCGCGGCTTGGGGCGTCGGACATCCATATCGAGCCGTTTGCCGACCGGCTCGCGGTACGGCTGCGGGTGGATGGAGTGTTGCGCGACCTGCCGCCGCCGCCGGCGCGGCTGGCCCGCGCCGTCGTGTCGCGCATCAAGATCCTGGCGAACCTCAACATCGCCGAACGGCGGCTCCCACAGGACGGGCGGGTCAGCCAGATGCTGCGCGGCCGTCCTCTGGACCTGCGCATTTCCACCCTGCCGACGGTGCATGGCGAAAGCGTGGTGATTCGCCTGCTGGACGGCGCCGCCGGAGTGCGGGAGCTTGCCACCCTGGGGCTGTCGCCGGGGGACGAGGCCAAACTGCGGCGGCTGCTGGCCGCGCCGCACGGCATGATCCTGGTCACCGGCCCCACCGGTTCGGGCAAGACGACGACGCTGTACGCCGCGCTGCATCAGATCGACGCCGCCACCCGCAAGGTGCTGACCGTCGAGGACCCGGTGGAATACCACATGGAACGGGTTAATCAGGTTCAGGTGAAGCCGCAGATCGGCCTGACCTTCGCCCAAGTATTGCGCGCCATGGTGCGTCAGGACCCCGACGTCATCATGGTGGGGGAAACCCGCGACGCGGAAACCGCCGGGATCGCGGTGCATGCGGCGCTGACCGGTCATCTCGTGCTGACGACGCTGCACACCAATTCGGCGGCCGGCGCCATTACCCGCCTGCTCGATATGGGAGTGGAGCCGTTCCTGCTGACCTCCACCGTGCGCGGCGTGGTCGGGCAGCGGCTGGTGCGCACCTTGTGCCGGCGCTGTAAGGGGGCGGGCTGCGAAGAATGTGGCGGCACCGGGTTTCGCGGGCGGATCGGTGTGTTCGAGGTGCTGCTGATGGACGACGAATTACGGTCTCTCACCCAGGCCCGCGCCGGAGCGGAGGCGCTGGAACAGACCGCGCGCCGGGCCGGCATGACGGCGATGCTGGAGGATGGCCTCGCCAAGGTGGCGGCGGGGCTGACCACCGTCGAGGAAGTGCGCCGCGTGACGGACGTCTGGTAGCGCCATGCCCCCGTTCGCCTACCGCGCCATCGCCACCGGCGGCGAGATGATCGAGGGCCGCATGGAAGCCCGCGACGCCGAGGCGGTCATCCGCCACCTGCGCGATAAGGGCCATCTGCCGGTGTCGGCGGAACCGGCCATGGGTACGGTCAAGCGGGGCCGGCTGGCGGCGCGTCCGCGTGACGTGGCGGTGGCGGTGCGCGAGATGGCGTTGCTGTTGGGGGCGGGGCAGACGGTGGAACAGGCGTTGCGGCTGATGGCCTCGGGTGCGGCACCAAAGCGGCTGCAACCGGCCTTCGCGGCGGCACTGGAGGCTTTGCGCGGCGGCGCCGGTCTGGCCGATGCGCTGGATGAGGTGGGGGGCTTTCCGCCGCTGGTGATCGCCATGGTGCGGGCCGGCGAGGCGGGCGGGGTGCTGGAACCGGTGATGGGACGGCTGGCCGACCTCTTGGACCGGGCGGTCAGGATGCGCGAGACGCTGGTATCGGCGCTGATCTACCCGTCGATCCTGGTGGTGGTGGCGATAGCGGCGGTGCTGCTGCTTCTGCTCCAGGTAGTGCCGCAATTCGCGCCGTTGTTCGCCAACGCCAAGACGGAATTGCCGCTGTCCACGCGGGCGGTGTTGGCAGCCTCGGCCTGGCTTCGGGAGAACTGGACGTCGCTGATGGCGGGGGTGCTGGCGGCGCTGCTGGCGGGGCCGCGCGTCGTGGGGCGGTTGGTACCCGATGGCGGCTGGGACCGGGTGGTGCTGCGGCTGCCGGGGGTGGGTTCACTGGTGGCGATCGCCGCCACGGTCAAGTTGGCGCGTACCCTGGGCGTGCTGCTGAAATGCGCGGTGCCGCTGCCGGCCGCCTTGGCGTTGTCGCGCGAGGTGGTCGGCAACCGGGTGATGGCGCAGGCGGTGGCGGTGATGGCGGCGGGGGTGCGCGACGGCAAAAGCCTTGCGGACTCCCTGCCGGCGGGGGCGCCGCTGCCGCCCATGGCGGTGAAGTTGCTGCGTGTCGGTGAGGAGAGCGGGCGGTTGGACGAGGTGCTGGGCCATCTGGCCGACATCTACGACGCCAAGCTGGAGCAGGCGTTGAAGCGCTTCTTCACCGTGCTGGAGCCGGCCTGCGTGCTGGCGCTCAGCGTGGTGATCGGGGGGATCGTGGTTTCCATTCTCATGGCGGTGGTTTCGATCAATGAATTGGCGTTCTAGGTCCTGTCTGACGGCCATTCGCCGCCGGTTCCGGGGAGGGCTTCGGCGCTCGGACGTCGTCGCCCGTCGTTTAAAAGGCTCTGCATTTCCGCGCTCCGCGCTTCTGGCCGGTCGCCGAAGGCCACGCCCATCTCCGACAACGTCCGGCCGCCAGACAGGGCCCAGGCGCGACAAACGGCGCGAGGCCGGCTTCACGCTGATCGAGCTTCTGGTGGTGCTGGTGATCCTGGGCCTGCTGGGCGGGCTGGTGGGGCCGCAAGTGCTGGGGTACGTCGGCACCTCCAAGTCCAAGGCGGCGCGGTTGCAGGTGGAGCAGCTTCAGGCGGCGCTCGACCTCTATCGGCTGGACACCCGCGGCTATCCCACCACCGAGCAGGGGTTGGCGGTGTTGGTGAAGGCGCCGGCGGGGGTGCAGGGGTGGAGCGGTCCGTATCTGGCCAAGAACGAGGTGCCGGCCGATCCCTGGGGCAAGCCTTACCAATATCGCTCGCCCGGGCGGCACGGGAAGTTCGACCTCTACTCGCTGGGAGCCGACGAACGCGAGGGCGGGGATGGCGAGGCGCAGGACATCACCAATTACGAGCGATAGAGGGTTCACGCTGCTGGAAATGCTGGTGGTGTTGGCGCTCCTGGGCCTGATCCTGGCGGTGGTGCCGCCGGTCCTGGGAGTGGGCACGGATTCGGCGCGGCTTAGGGCCGACACGCGCGGACTGGCGGCGGCACTGGCGACGGCGCGCAGCGAAGCCATTCTGGCCGGGCGCGAGGTGGCCTTCGTGGTGGACGCGGCGCGGCGGACTTATGGCTTGGGAGGGGCGATGGACGGGCGGCTTGATGACGGCATGCGTGTCGATCTGTTAACCGCCGTCG
>DASPMK010000102.1:0-18967 GCA_035627075.1 Azospirillaceae bacterium | reverse complement strand
GCCGATGTCCTTGTGATTGGTCGAAAACAGCCAGCGCCGGATGAAGTCGGGCTTGTGATCGTGGTGATCGTCACGGTGGACGTCCTCGTGTCCGTATACACCGGCATGGACAGGCGGCTGTTCGGGCGGGGTGCGGGGGGTGGTCGGGGTGGCCATGGCGCTGGTCCTTATTCTTTGAAATCGCGGCGGCTTGGGCCACCGAGGTCGGCCAACTGGATCGCCGAGGGCGGCGGCGGTTCGCCACGCGACGCGGCCTGCTTGGCCTGTTCCACCCACTGGGCGAAGCGTTCCTTCGATACAGCCTCGACCGCGACCGGCATGTAGGCGTGGGCCGTGCCGCAGATTTCCGAACACTGGCCGTAGTAGACGCCCTCGCGTTCGATCCGCGCCCAGGTTTCGTTGAGATGGCCCGGGATGGCGTCCATCTTGATGCCGAAGGCGGGCATGGCCCAGGCATGGATGACGTCACCGCCGGTCAGCAGAATGCGGATGTTGGTATCGACCGGCAGCACGACGCGGCGGTCCACCTCCAGCAGGCGATGCTGGCCCGGCTTGATCTCTTCCTCCGGGATGATGAAGCTGGAGAAGGAAAGCCCGCCTTGATCGGGGTATTCGTAATCCCAGTACCACTGGCGGCCGGTCACCTTGAGCGTGAGTTCCGGGTTGGCCGTCCGGTCCATGTAGTAAAGGATGCGGAATGACGGGATGGCGATGATCACCAGGATGATTACCGGCACCGTCGTCCAGATGATTTCGATCAGGGTGTTGTGCGAGGTGCGCGACGGTGTCGGATTGCGGCTGGCGTTGAAGCGGAACAGCACATAAGCCAGAAGCCCCGCCACCAGCACGCAGATGGCCACCATGATGTAGAGCAGCATCTGGTGGAAGCCGTCCAACTGCTCCATCACCGAGGTGGCCGGCGTCTGGTGCCAGAGCTGCCAGGGATGGGCGACGCCGAGCACGGGGGGCTCTGCCTGGGTCTGCGCCTGGGCATTGGAGGGCAGGGCGGCAAGAAGGACGCCGGCGACGATCCGGTCGAAGATGGCGGACATTCCCCCTCCTTGACTGACGATCCGGCACACCAAACAGCGGGCAAGCGGAAAAGTTCTCCGGGAACCAAGGCGCTCGGTCCGCGGTTTGGCAAAGGCCATGGATGAGCCGCTCCTCGACTGTCTGGTGATCGGCGGTGGCCCGGCGGGCCTCACCGCCGGGATTTATCTCGCGCGTTATCGCCGCCGTTTTCTTGTTCTGGATGCCGGAGCCAGCCGGGCCGGCTGGATTCCCATGAGCCATAACCACGCCGGCTTTCCCGACGGCATTGCCGGGCTGGACCTGCTGGCCCGCATGAAGGCACAAATGGAGCGTTACGGTGGAGTGGTGCGCCGGGAAGCGGTCGTCGATCTTGGCCGCCACGGCAGCGGCACCTTTTTCGCCACCACCCAGGGCGGGGTCGTCGTGCCGGCGCGCACGGTGCTCGTCGCCACCGGCGTGATCGATATCGAGCCGAGGCTTCCCAACCTGTTCGACGCCGTTCAGCGCGGTCTGATCCGGCACTGCCCGATCTGTGACGGTTGGGAAGTGATAGATCGTAAGGTTGGCGTGATCGGCCACGGGGCCCACCTGCTGAAAGAGACGATGTTCCTGCGTACCTACACCCAGGACCTGTCGGCGTTGACGCTGGGACGGCCGCTGGGCCTGTCGCCGGAAGAGCGTCGCCATCTGGAAGGAGCGGGCGTGCGGCTGATCGAGACGCCGGTGGCGGCGGTGGAGGAGGTGGGCGGCCGGCTCGCCCGTCTGATCCTGGAGGGCGGCGAGGCATTGGCCTTCGACAGCGTTTATTCGGCGCTGGGCACGGTGCCGCGCAACGAGCCGGCCGGAAAATTGGGAGCGCGGCTGACCGGGGAGGGGCGGCTGGGCGTCAGCCGGCAACAGGAAACAAGCGTCGAAAACCTCTTCGCCGCCGGGGATATCGTCGAGGGGTTGAACCAGATATCGGTCGCCATGGGGCAGGCGGCGGTGGCGGCAACGGCCATCCACAACCGCCTGGAAAACCTAGCGTAAAGACCATCATACCAAAGGCCCAAAGGCGGTTGATGGCTTTCATCAACCGCCTTTGGTTCAAACCCGACAGCACAGTGCGGCGCACTGTGCGGAAGGGGGATACGGGCGGCAAATCATGGAAGTGTTCACGTATCAGACCGCACCCGGCGTGTAGGAGGGCGGATCGCTGGCGGGGAAGGATTCGTCGGAGGCTTCGTCCACCTTGTCCCAGGGGCGGCGCGGACGGTCGCGCATGCCTTCCGGTCCCGCCGACCGCACCATTCCATATTGCGACATATCCGCTCCACCCGGCGCCTCGGCGTCGCGGAAGGCAAGCGGCCGGGCTGCCGCCGCCGCGCCCTGGTCCGGCGGCGTCCGGCCCTCACCCATGCCCTGGTGCTGGATCTGATCCATACCCTGGTGCCAGAGGCGGTTCATCAGGCGGCTCTGGCGCAAGCCGTAGAGCAACAGCGCGCCGCCGCCGGCCGCCATCAGTGTTCCGCCCAGCGCGCCCCGTCTCAGCCCCGCCATCGCCAGGGTGCCGCCGCCCAGCACACAAGCCAGATGCCGCACCCGTTCGGCATCCATCCCCAAGGTGGTTGTCTGGTAAGCCATGCCTTCTCCTCCCGTCTGACCGATGGGGAACCCTTTGACCGGCCGGAAAGTTCCGGGTGCGGTCAAGACTGACCGGCCGCATCAAACCCCGCCGCGAAATGGAAGGGCCCGGCGCTGAAGGCCGGGCCCGAGTTCGTCTTATTGATCCGGCGCGCCCTTGGGGCTGCGCAGATCGTCTTGCGGGTAGGTCGACCACTGGTTCGGGCCTGATGCCGGCACCGCCTGCTTTACCTCCTGGCTGCGTTTCTCGCTCATCTGCTTGTTGAGTTGGGCAATCTGTTCGGCCGATTGTTGTAGGCCATGAATGGGCTCATCAATCTCGCCCTTGGTTTCGACGACATGCTCCAGCGGATCGTCGATGTAATCCCATTCCTCGCCTTGAGCCCATGGCCCTTGACCCTGGTTCCACGGCCCGCGGGCGTCGGTGCCATTGGACATATTGAAATACTTGTTGGCGTAGCGCGGATCGCCTTGCAGCACGCCCGGTGGGAAGTTGGGTTCAAGGGTGTTGAGCGCCGCCGTGAACATCTGCATGTGGGCGATTTCACGCGTCATCAGGAAGCCGAGCGTCTCCTTGACGTACGGATCGTCGGTGAACTGCATGAGGTATTCATAAACGATCTTGGCGCGGGATTCGGCGGCAATGTCGGATCGCAGGTCAACCGTCAATTCGCCGTTGGCGTTTACATAAGCCCCGCTCCACGGATGGCCGTTGCTGTCGGTCAGACGCGGGCCACCGCCCGAGAGCACGAGGAACTGCGGGTTGATCAGTGTCTCGTGGATCATCTGATCTTTCGTCGCGCCGCCCTTCAACAGGTTCATGATCTGGGATTCGCCGGCGGCGTTCTTCAACTCACCGTTCACGCCGTCGAGCAACATGGTGATGGTAGCGCCGACGATCTCAAGATGGCTGAGTTCCTCGGTGGCGATGTCCATCAGCATGTCGTACTTGTCGGGATAGGGTTGCCGCGCCGCGAATGCCTGCACAAAATACTGCATGGCCGCCTTCAACTCGCCATTGGGGCCGCCGAACTGCTCCAGGAGCAGGCCGGCGAACCGAGGGTCGGGGCCGGAAACGCGGGCGTTGAACTGCAACTCCTTGACGTGGTGGAACATGATGTCCTCCCGGTTGGACGGGGATAGTCACTCCATCGCAAACCGGATTGGGGAGATATCAGTTCCAGCCGGGATCACCGAAGCCGCAAGGCGCTGGGAAAAGGATAAGAAAGAACGGGTCGGCGCCGCCGGCATCACGCTGTCAGGCGCATGGCCATCAAAAACCCACCGCAGATGGCGCTCATCCCCACGATGAAGACGGCGGATCGCAACATGATCTCATGGATATCGTGCATTGCGGTTTTCCTCCCTGGTGAGGCTTGCCGCCTCCTTGATCGCCATGAAGCCATGGGTCGGGATGAGTGTCAATCCATTACTCGATAAACATTGTGGGTAATTTGGGAAATAACTTTTGGAAACGGAGTGGCTTCAGGCGGTCTTGATCCACACCGCCGCATCGTGAAAAACACCGCCGCCGTTGGGCCGGCCGGGATCGGCGCTGGTCAGCGTGTTGATGCCCACGCCTTCCTCAAAGGCGGCATTGGGCCACAGGCCCTCGACCACGACGACGCCGGTCTGCTGGCCTTCCGCCGGCTTGGCGTGAACCACCACGCTGCCGCGCCGGTTGCCCAGCCGTACCCGGTCGCCGTCGACCAATCCCAGACGGGCGAGATCGGTCGGGTGCATACGGGCAGTCGGGCGGCCTTCAAGGCGGCGGCTCGACGGGGTCTCACCGAAGGAGGAGTTGAGGAAGTTTCGCGCCGGTGGCGCGACGAGGCGAAACGGATGCTCGGCGTCGGCGGCCTCGATGATCGCCACATGGTCGGGCAGGGCGGGCAGTTCGGCATGGTTGGGGCCGAGCTCGGCCCAGTCGGCCTGGAAGTGGAAGCGTCCATCGGGATGGCCAAAGCCATCAAGGAAATGCTGCTTCTCGAAGGTCTTGGCAAGGTCCAGCCCGCCCGCCGCATGGATGGTGTCCGCACCCGGCAGGTCGGAGGCGGCCAGCGTCTGGTCGATCAGTTCCCAGGCGGTGAGATGGAAGCCGGGGGCGTCATCGGCACCGAAGCGCCGGGCCAGCGCGTTGATCACCTCATTGTTGGAGCGGCAGTCGGCATAGGGTTCGAGCATCGCGCGGGCGACTTGGAGAAAAGTGTGGCCACTACCGGCGTAAATGTCGTCGTGTTCCAGGAAAGTGGTGGCCGGCAGCACGATATCGGCCATGGCGGCCGTTTCGGTCATGAATTGCTCATGCACCACCAGGAACAGATCGTCGCGCATCATGCCCTGGCGGACCTTGAGAGTTTCCGGGGCGACCACCATGGGATTGGTGTTTTGCATCAGCATCGCCGTCACCGGCGGGCCGCCCCCCAGGTCGCGACGGTCGCCGGTGAGGACCGGGCCGATGCGCGACATATCGAGGATGCGCGTCGTCGTGTCGATACGGTCGGTGGCCTCGATCAGGGATTTTTCCAAATGGAGAAGGCCGCTGTTGGAATAGAGCGCCCCGCCGCCACGCTCGGCCCAAGCGCCGGTGACGGCGGGCAGACACGAAACGGCAAAGACTTGCATGGCGCCGTTGCGCTGGCGCGAGAAGCCGTAACCGACCTTGAGGTAGCTGCGCTTGGTCTGCCCATAGAGGCGTGCGAACGCGACGATCTCCTCCTGGCAAAGCCCGGTGACGGCGGACGCCCAGGCGGGATCGCGGCTGGCCACATGGGTTTCCAACTCGGCTGCGCCCGAGGTGTGGCGGGCGAGGTAGTCGCGGTCGGCGTAGCCCTCCTTGAACAGGACGTGCATCACCGCGCAGGCCAGCGCCGCGTCGGTGCCGGGGCGCGGCGCCAGATGCAAATCCGCCCCTTCGGCGGTGGGCGAGCGGTAAGGGTCGATCACCACGATCTTGGCGCCGCGCTCCTTGCGGGCCCGGTTGGCGAGCGTCCAGACATGCAGATTGGTGGCGATGGGGTTGGAACCCCAGATGACGACCAGATCGGATTCCGCCATTTCCATGGCTTCGGTGCCGCGCTTGGCGCCGGTGCCGGCCATCCAGCCGGGGTCGGCAAGCGCGATGCAGTATGTGCTGTGCTGGCGCGACCAGCCCATGGCATGACGCAGGCGCTGAATGGAGTTGCGCTGCACCAGTCCCATGGTGCCGGCGTAGAAGAACGGCCAGACGGTTTCGCGGCCATGGCGCTGGGCCGCCTGGGTGAACCGCTCCACGATCTCGTCGAGCGCGTCGTCCCACGACATCGGCTCGTAAGCGGTGCGGCCCACCCCTTTGTCGCCGACGCGACGCAGGGGGGTGGACAACCGCTCGGGGTGGTGTTGACGCTCGGCGTAGCGGGAGAGTTTCGCGCAGACCACGCCGCCGGTGTAGGGGATGACGTGGCTGCCCCGGATCTTCCCGATGGTTTGCCGGTTCAGCCGCTCCACCTCCAGTGCGCAGACGCTGGGGCAGTCGTGGGGACAAACCGAACGGACGACATCGGCGGGCATGGACGGCACCCTATCAAGGAGAAATTGACCCGGCGATCCTAAACCGGGAGCCGGTTCGGTCAACTCGTATTATGCCGATCAGGGAAGCATCGAGGCGCCGCCCGTATCCCCCTTCCGCACTGTGCTGTCGGGTTTGAACCAAAGGCGGGTGATGGAAGCCATCAACCGCCTTTGGTATCAGATATCGTAGAAGGGGATGGGCTCGCCGGTCTGGCGGCGGTGATGCACGGCGTCGGACAGGGTACGCCGGTCCAGCACCTCCGAAATCGAATCGCGCACCTCGCGCATCAGCCAGCGCACCGTGCAGGTGGCGGGATCGCCGCAGTCGTCGCACGGGCGATAGGCGGTCACGCTGGCGCA
This sequence comes from Azospirillaceae bacterium, assembly GCA_035627075.1. GTDB lineage: Bacteria > Pseudomonadota > Alphaproteobacteria > Azospirillales > Azospirillaceae > DASPMK01. The sequence goes on along the minus strand of DASPMK010000102.1, from coordinate 12,403 downwards.
CGGCAACGGCGCCAGATGGCCATCGAGAATGCGGATGACTTCGCCGAAGGTGATCTGTTCGGGTGAACGGGCGAGCCGGTAGCCGCCCGACTTGCCGCGCTTGCTGTCCAGGATGCCGTGTTTGCGCAGTTCCAGGAGAATGGCCTCCAGGAATTTCTTGGGTACGTTCTCTTGCTCGGCGATCTCGGAGATGAGTACGAGATCATCGTCGGCGCGCTCGGCAAGCATCATCAAAGCCCGGAGCGCGTATTTAGCCTTCTGCGACAGCATGGGCGGACGGTCTTCCCTGGCCGGGGGGCCTCTTTGTAAACCAAGCTTTCGCATAGGATATAGCGGCGAAGAGTGCAAGAGGCATCAACATGCCGTCTCATGCGGCGTTTTTCTCCGTCCCCCGCCGCCGTCGGCGAAAGCGCCCGAGATCGGCGCGGCTGATCGCACCGAAGGCCAGCGCCAGGATGGCAAAACTCACCATGCCGATCGCCACCAGCGCCGACAGCGCCGCACCCGATATCAGCAGGCCGGGTTGGGCGAGCGGGATGGCGAGGGCCTGCTTCCCCAAGACCAGCGCCATCGCCATGCCGGTCGTGGCGAGGACAAGCCGGGGCAGGCGGCGCTTCAGCCGCGGGTCCGCGGTGTAATAGCCACGTCGGCGCAACAGGAAAGCCAGCGCCAGGACGTTCACCCAGCCCGAGGCCGAGGTGGCGAGCGCCAGTCCCACCTGCGACAGCGGCCCCATGAGGACCAGCTTCAGGCCGATGTTGACCGAGACGGCGAGTACGGCGACCCGCACCGGGGTGGCGGTGTCCTGGCGGGCGTGAAAACCGGGGACGAGGCTTTTGACCAGCACGAAGGCCGGCAGGCCCAGGGCGTAGGCCATCAGCGTCTGGGCCGAAGCCATCGCATCGGCGGTGGTGAAAACGCCGTGGGCGAACAACACCCGCATGATCGGTTCGGCCGCTGTCAGGAAAGCGACGGCCGCTGGCAAGGTGAGGAACAGTGAGAATTCGATGGCCCGGTTTTGGCTGTCGCGCGCCGCCTCGAAATCGCCGAGCTTCAATCGGCGTGAAAGTTCGGGCAGCAGCACGGTGCCGACCGCCACGCCGATCACCCCCAGTGGAAGCTGATTTATTCTATCAGCATAGTAGAGATACGAAACCGCCCCTGTTGGCAACATCGAGGCGATGAGGGTGTCGACGAACAGGTTGATCTGCACCAGCCCTGAGCCGATGGCCGCCGGCCACAGAACCTTGAAGAAGCGGCGGACGTTGGCGGTGACGCGCGGCCAGCGCGGCCTCAGGTCCATGCCGGCACGGTGAACGTCCCAGGCGAGATAGGCGAACTGCGCCATGCCGGCGATGAACACGCCCCAGGATTGCGCGTGGCCGGTGGTGGGCAGGAACGGTGTCAGCCCCACCAAGGCCCCGATCAACGAGAGATTCAACAGGATGGGCGCGGCGGCGGCGGCGGCAAAACGGCCCATGCTGTTCAGCATCGCCCCTTGCAGTGACACCAGCGAGATGAACAGCAGATAGGGGAAGGTGATGCGGGTGAACAGCACCGCCAGTTCGAACTTCTGCGGCTCATCGACGAAACCGGGCGCGAACACCAGCATGAACCATGGCATGATCGCCAGGAACACCACCAGCAGCACCACCTGCGTCGACAGCAGGATGGCCTGGACCTCTTCGGCGAAGGTGCGGGCCGGCTCGCGACCGTCCTTGGTCAGGATCTCGGTGAAGACCGGCACGAAGGCGGCGTTGAACGCTCCTTCCGCGAACAGCGCCCGGAAGTGGTTGGGCAGACGGAAGGCCACGAAGAAGGCATCGGCCACCGGCCCGGCACCCAACAGCGCGGCGGTGAGGATGTCGCGGACGAAACCCAGAACGCGGCTGACCATGGTCAGCCCGCCGACGGATACGATGTTGCGCAGCACGGTTCGGGAAACTTTCCTCTGGTTTGGCCGAACGGAACGGACGGGGGTAGCATATGCGCCAACCGGGCCGTGCTGTGCATCGAAATTGTGGCGATCCGGCGGCTCGGGAACTGTCGGGTGGCAACAGGCGTTCCATCCGCGTATCGGTACGACGAACGGATGACCGCCATGGCCGAAACTCCAAGAACCGGGAACGGCCGGCGCGCTGGCCTTGCCGGCTGGCATGGAGTGCTGGCCTGGTCGGACGCCAACCGGCGTCGCCAGGGAGCGTTGTTGGACCTGTTGGGCCTGGGGCCGGAGCGCACCCCGTCGCGCGTCGTGTTCGCCCGACCGGGTGTGCGGCTGCGCGCTTTCGGCGAACCCCGCGCCGGGCACGGGCCGGTGCTGCTGATCGTGCCGGCACCGATCAAGCGCTTTTACATATGGGACTTGCTGCCGGCGGTCAGCGTGGTACGGCATTGCCTGGACGGGGGTGTCCGCGTGTATGGGGCGGAGTGGAGCGACCCCGTCGGCCCGGCGGTGCGTTACGGCCTTGCCGACTACGCCGACCGTCTCCTCGGCGAGTGCATCGACGCTATGGCGGCGGAAACTGGCGTCTCTGCGCCGATGGTGACGGGGCACTCGCTCGGCGGCACACTGGCGGCGATTTTCACCTCCCTTAATCCTGAACGGGTGCGGGCATTGACGTTGCTGGAGGCCCCCTTGCGGTTCGGCAAGGAGGTGGGAGCCTTCGCTCCGTTGCTGGCCGTGGCACCACGGCCGAACGGCTTCGACGGTGAAGCTCCCCCAATCCCCGGAAGTCTCCTGAACCTCGCCAGCCTCATGGCCGCGCCCGATGCCTTTCTTCTGGAACGCTGGAGCGACTGGGCGGCCAGCCTGCCGGATTACCAGGCGTTGCGCACCCACCTGCGAGTCGAGCGCTGGACGCTCGACGAGTACCCCATGCCGGCCCGGCTTTTTGCCGGTGTGGTGGAGGACCTGTACCGCGGCGACCATTTCCGCCGGGGAACCTTGGAGATCGGCCGCCGACGGGCGGCCCTGGCGGCCATTGCCTGTCCGATACAGATCGTTGCCGATCCGCGCAGCCGGGTCATTCCGCCATCGTCGGTCGTCCCCGAGGCCGGTTCGGTGGCGAGCAACGACGCGCGGGTCTTGCGCTACGAGGGAGACCGCGGCGTGGCTCTCCAGCACGTCGGCGCGCTGGTAGGCCGCAACGCCCACCAGCGCCTGTGGCCGGAGATCATCCGCTGGATGCGTGCGCGCTGGAACGGCGCCTGATCCTTCTCACGTCGTTCCGCCCACCATCTGCCGCAATACGTAGGGCAGAATGCCGCCGTGGCGGAAGTAGTCCACTTCGTTGGCGGTATCGATGCGCGACAGCAGGCGCACCACCCGGGTGGTGCCGTTGCCCTGCCGTACGGTCAACGTCACCTGTTGTCTCGGCTCCAGGGTTTCGGCGATGCCGGTGAGGTCGAAGGTCTCGGTGCCGTCCAGGCCGAAGTCGCGGCGCGTCATGCCTTCCGGGAACTGCAACGGCAGCACCCCCATGCCCACCAGATTCGAGCGGTGGATGCGCTCGAAGCTCTCGGCGAGCACCGCGCGCACGCCCAAGAGCCGCGTGCCTTTGGCCGCCCAGTCGCGGCTGGAGCCGGTACCGTATTCCTTGCCGGCCAGGATCACCAGCGGCACGCCATCGCGCTGATAGCGCATGGCGGCGTCATAGATCGACATGGTTTCGTCCGATGGCATATGGCGCGTTACGCCGCCCTCCACCCCCGGTACCAGCTCGTTGCGGATGCGGATGTTGGCGAAGGTGCCGCGCATCATCACCTCGTGGTTTCCCCGGCGGGCACCGTAGGAGTTGAAGTCGTGAACCGCCACCCCATGCTCGGTGAGATAGCTCCCGGCCGGTCCCTGCTTCTTGATGGCGCCGGCGGGGGAGATGTGGTCGGTGGTGACGCTGTCGCCCAGAATGGCGAGCGGACGGGCGCCGATCACGTCGTTGACGGGCGGTGCCTCGGGCGACAATCCCTCGAACAGCGGGGGCAGGCGGATGTAGGTCGAAGCCGGGTTCCAGACGAAGGTCCGCCCGGTGGGCACCTGGATGCGCCGCCATTCCTCCGGCCCCTCGAAAACGTTGGCGTAGCGTTCGCGGAACATCTCGGGCGTCAGGGCTTGGTCCAGTACCTGGTTGATTTCGGCGCTGGTCGGCCAGATGTCGCGCAGGAACACCGGCTGCCCCTGATCGTCCAGCCCCAGTGCCTCCATGGTCAGGTCCACCCGCATGGAGCCGGCCAGGGCGTAGGCGACCACCAGTGGCGGCGAGGCGAGATAATTGGCGCGGCAGTGCGGGTTGATGCGGCCTTCGAAGTTGCGGTTGCCCGACAACACCGAGACAGCGACGAGGTCGCCGGTTTCCACCGCCTGGGCGATGGGGTCGGGCAGGGGGCCGGAGTTGCCGATGCAGGTGGTGCAACCATAGCCGACAAGGTTGAAGCCCAGCGCGTTCAGGTCTTCGTCCAGGCCCGAGGCGTTGTAATAATCTGTGACTACTTGAGACCCCGGCGCCAGCGAGGTCTTGACCCACGGCTTCGGCTTCAGACCGCGCTGGCGCGCCTTGCGGGCCAGGAGGCCGGCACCGATCATGACGTTGGGATTGGACGTGTTTGTGCAGGAGGTGATGGCGGCGATCACCACGTCGCCATGCTTCAACGCGTCCGCCGTCCCGTCGATCGGCACGCGGGTTTGCCGTGCCTCCTCGTCGACCTCGAACGAGGTTGTCAGCTCCTCGTCGAAGGCGGTGGCCGACCGCGACAGGGGCACGCGGTCCTGCGGCCGCTTCGGTCCGGCCAGCGACGGTTCAACGTCGCCAAGGTCCAAGTCCACGGTGTCGGTGAACACGGGGTCGGGGGTGTCGGTATCGCGCCACATCCCCTGTTGCTTGGCGTAGGCTTCCACCAGGGCGATGCGCTCCGGCGAGCGGCCGGTGAAAGCCAGATACTTCAGGGTTTCGCTGTCGATGGGGAAGATCCCGCAGGTCGCTCCATATTCTGGCGCCATGTTGCCGATGGTGGCGCGGTCGGCCAGCGGCAGATGGTCGAGGCCGGGGCCGAAGAACTCGACGAACTTGCCCACGACTCCTTTTTGACGCAGCATTTGCGTCACGGTCAGCACCAGATCGGTGGCGGTCGCCCCCTCGCGCAGCCGGCCGGTCAGCCGGAAGCCGATCACCTCCGGGATCAGCATGGAAATGGGTTGGCCCAGCATGGCGGCCTCGGCCTCGATGCCGCCGACCCCCCAGCCCAGCACGGCCAGGCCGTTGACCATGGTCGTGTGACTGTCGGTGCCGACCAGGGTATCGGGATAGGCGATAACCGCGTCGGTGCCGATTTCGGTATCGCTCCACACGGTTTGCGCCAGGTATTCCAGATTGACCTGATGGCAGATGCCGACGTTGGGCGGCACCACGCGAAAGTTATGGAAGGCGCTCTGGCCCCAGCGCAGGAAGGCGTAACGCTCGCCGTTGCGTTCGAAATCGCGCCGGACGTTCTTCTGGAAGGAGTCGGGGTGGGCGAAGTGGTCGACCATGATGGAGTGGTCGATCACCAGATCGACGGCCGCCAGCGGGTTGATGCGGTCGGGATCGCCGCCCAAGCTCACCATCGCCTCGCGCATGGCGGCGAGATCGACGACGGCGGGTACGCCGGTGAAGTCCTGCATCAGCACGCGGGTCGGGCGAAAGGCGGTTTCCCGGTCGCAACGGCGGTTTTCCAGCCACTGGGCCAGCGCGCGGATATCCTCCACGGTGACGGTACGCCCATCCTCGAAGCGCAGGAGGTTCTCCAGCAGCACCTTGAGCGAGTAAGGCAGGTGAGCGATATCGCCCAGGCCGGCTTCGGACGCGGCCTTCAGGCTGAAATAGTCGTATCGTTTGCCGTCGACCTCCAGGGTCCGGCGGGTGTTGAGGCTGTCGTGGCCCGTCTGCGTCGGCATGCTGTCCTCCCGTCACCGCTTTCAGACGGAAACAGCGGGTCGGGGAGATTTGTCCCTTTTCACGGTTTGGGTATCGTCGGGCTTAGCGGCGCACGCTTCCAGGAACGCCAGCACGGATGTCTCATCCGGCTCCTCCGGCAACTCCCGATGCAGCGTGCCGTCGGTGTACGCCTCGATCACCGCCGGGTGGACATAGCACTGCCGGCAAACGGTCACGGTGTTGCCCAGCCGCTCCGCCACGGTTTCAATGCACGCCTTGACCGTGCGTTTCAGCGCGGTCTTGTTGGCCGCCGGTTCGGCCTTGCGCAATTCACGCGCCGCCATGACGGTACCGGCCCAGGTGCGGAAGTCCTTGGCGGTGATGTCGATGCCGGTGATGTCCCGCAGATAGGCGTTGACGTCGGCCGAGGTGACACCGCGCCGGTTGCCCTCCTCGTCGAGATACTGGAAAAGGTGCTGGCCGGGTAAGTCCTGGCAGGACTTGACGATGCGGGCGATGCGTCGGTCGCGGAGCTTGAGGCGCCATGCCTTGCCGCTCTTGCCCTTGAACTCGAAGCGCAGCGCGTCGCTGGCGACATCGACATGCTCGTCGCGCAACGTGGTCAGGCCGAAGCTCTGATTTTGCCGGGTGTAGGATTCATTACCGACGCGGATCAGCGTCGTCTCCAGGAGATGGACAACGGTCGCCAGCACCTTCTCGCGGAACAAGCCCCGTCCCGCCATGTCCTGGGACAGCCGCTCCCGGATGGCGGGCAGGCGGTGGCCGAACTCAATCAGCCGGCCGTATTTGGCCATGTCGCGCACGTCGCGCCAGCGCGGATGGTAGCGGTATTGCTTGCGCCCCCGGTCGTCGCGGCCGGTGGCTTGGATATGCCCCTGGGGATCGGGGCAGATCCACACGTCGGTGTAGGCGGGGGGAATGGCAAGCCGGCGAATGCGCTCCAGCACACCGGCTTCCGTCACCCGGCGCCCGTCGGGCCAGACGTAATAGAATCCCTTGCCGGCGCGGCGTCGGCGAATGCCGGACTCGTCATCGGAAACATAGACGAGGCCCGCTTCCTCGGTGGCGGTGGGTGAGGGCTCGGGCATGTTGATCCGGTTGGGCTGGAGGGGATATCCAACGGCGATTTCGGAAGAAGGTTCCCCTACATCCCTGGCGCACCGTCAGCCGTTCACGCTATTTTCCCCAAACTCGATCGGATCATTCGAAGAGGGCTCCCATGCACCTGTTCTCGCCCTATACCCTGCGCGACGTGACCTTGCGCAATCGCCTTGCCGTCTCGCCGATGTGCCAGTACTCGGCCACGAGCAAGGGTTTTGCCACCGACTGGCATTTCGTCCATCTCGGCAGCCGTGCGGTAGGCGGTGCCGGCCTGATCATCGTCGAGGCCACCGGGGTCGAGCCGCGCGGGCGGATCAGCCCGTCGTGCCTGGGCCTGTGGAGCGACGACCATATCGAGTCGCTGGAGCGAATCGGCCGCTTCGTGAAAGAGCAGGGTGCCGCCTGGGGCATCCAGCTGGCGCACGCCGGCCGCAAGGCCTCGACCGACCGCGGCTGGAACGGCGGCCGCCCGGTCGCCCCGGCCGATGGCGGCTGGATTCCGGTGGCGCCGAGCGCCCTGGCCTTCGACGACGCCTCTCCGGTGCCGGACGCGCTGGACGAGGCCGGCATCCAGGAGATCAAGACCGCCTTCATCGATGCCGCCCGCCGAGCGGTGGCGGCCGGTTTCGACGTGGTCGAGGTTCACGCCGCCCACGGCTACCTCTTGCACCAGTTCCTGTCGCCGCTGACCAACCGGCGCGAGGATCGCTGGGGCGGCTCGTTCGAGAATCGCACCCGGTTGGTCCGCGAGGTGACGGCGGCGGTGCGCGACGTGATGCCGGAGCGCTTGCCGCTGCTGGTCCGCCTGTCGGCGACCGACTGGGTGGAAGGCGGATGGGACGTCGACCAGACCGTGGAGCTGTCGCGTGGGTTGAAGGGCTTGGGTGCCGATCTGATCGACGTCACGTCGGCCGGTCTCGTGCCAAACGCGGTGATGCCGATCGGCCCCGGCTACCAGACGGTCTTCGCCGAGCGGGTGCGCCGCGAGGCCGGCATCGCGTCGAGTGCGGTGGGGCTGATCGTCTCCGCGCATCAGGCCGATCACGTCATTCGCACCGGGCAGGCCGATCTGGTGATGCTGGGTCGGCCGTTTCTGCGCGATCCGTACTGGCCGCTGCACGCCGCCAAGGAACTGGGCCAGACGGTAGCGTGGCCCAACCAGTACCTGCGAGCATAAACAAGGCAGGGTAGCGACGGCTTGGTTCCTGGACCGGCCGCCGTTACCCCTCCCGGCAATAACTCGCCGTCACCTCGCCGTCGTTGAAGCGGATGAGCCGGCCCGGCTCCATGACGGTCCAGGTTTCGTCGCGGGTCAACGGCCGGGTGGCGATCACGGTGACCACGTCCGACGGCGTCGTCTCTTTGGAGAAGTCGGCCGTCAAATCCTCGTCCAGCAATGTCGCCGGGCCGAACGGCGCCCGGCGGGTGAGCCACGCGAGGTTGGTGGCGCACCGGGCGTACAGGGCGCGGCTGTCGCTCATCAGCATGTTGAACACGCCAAGCCCGCCCAGTTGGTCGCTCAACTTCGCGAGGTGGCGGAACAGGGCGGCTTCGCTCGGCGGCTCGCTCCAGCGCTGGCGGAGTTGTTCCAAGAGCCAGCAGAAGGCGTACTCGCTATCGGTGGAACCGATCGGGCGGAAAAAGCCCAGCGGCCACTTCTTGATGCCCTTGAGCTGGCCGTTGTGGGCGAAGGTCCAGGCGCGGCCCCACAGCTCGCGCGAAAAAGGATGGGTGTTCTCCAGCGCCACCTTGCCCCGGTTGGCGCGGCGGATGTGGCAGATGACAATGCGGCTGCGGATTGAATAGCTCCGCAGGAAGCGCGCGATCTCTGACTGAGCGGAGGGTTGCGGGTCGTGGAAAGCACGGGCACCCTTGCCTTCGTAGAACGCGATACCCCAGCCGTCGGCGTGCGGTCCGGTCTGACCGCCGCGTTTCATCAGGCCGGCGAAGCTGAAGCAGATGTCGGTGGGTACATTGGCGCTCATGCCCAGGAGTTCGCACATGGGACGGCTCTATTTTTCGACTCAATCGATAGTCAAGGTAGCAAGACTTGGCGCCCGACGCGAGGTGGAACCGTGAGAGGCGCTATGACGGTCTGGCGGGATTGGCGCGCGCGCCGGGAGTGGCTGCCCCTGGTAGTGATGGCGCTGGCGGCGGCGGGGGTGTGGATTTTCATCGCCGTGGCCGACGAGGTGATGGAGGGCGAAACCCATCACCTCGACGAGCTTTTGATCCTGGCGTTGCGCAATCCGGCCGACCCTGGCGATCCACTGGGGCCGCGCTGGGTGGAGGAAATGGCGCGCGACGTCACGGCGCTGGGCAGCATGACCGTGCTGACCTTCCTGACGGTGGCGGTGTCCGGTTTTCTGGCATTGGCCGGACGGGGGCGGACGGCGCTTCTGCTGCTGGCGTCGGTGGGCGGCGGCGTGGTGCTGAGCACGCTGCTCAAGCACGGGTTCGCCCGGCCCCGGCCCGATCTGGTGCCGCATGGCGCCGAGGTCTACACCGCCAGTTTTCCGTCGGGCCACTCCATGCTGTCGGCGGTCACCTACCTGACGCTGGGGGCGCTGCTCGCCCGCGTGCAGGCGCGGCGGCGGCTCAAGGCCTACCTGCTGGCGCTCTCGGTGTTTTTGATGGTGGCAGTGGGGGTGAGCCGCGTTTATCTCGGCGTCCACTGGCCCACCGACGTGCTGGCGGGGTGGGCCATCGGTGCCGCCTGGGCGCAGACGGTCTGGCTGGTGGCGTGGTGGATGCAGCGCCGTGGTCGGGTCGAGCCCGCCCCGCCGCCCGAAGACAACGGGGAATCGCCCTGACCGCCGTCACTCGACGGTGGGCGGGGCCGCCGCCGCATGCTCGGCCGCCGACGCGGGTTCGCGCCTGTCGGACGGGTTGATCTGCAGCGGCACCGGGTTTTCGTCCACCTCGCGCAGGGCTTCGGCGGCGGCCTGCAAGGCGGCGCTGGGCTGGAGTTCGGGGATCAGTTCGAACAGCAGCAGCGACCGCCCGGTGACGCCGTACGGCTGGCCCGACCCGAAGGCCCCCATGCCCGACGCGTCGGGGCGGTTGGTGTCCAGCAGGCAAACCCACTGCGCGCCGCCGGCCACCTCGGGCAAGTTGAACGGCACCACCTCGTGGTAGGAGTTGACCACCAGCAGCAAGGTGGCGTCGGAGGCCGGCTTTTTGATACCGGTGGCCTGGGCGCGGCCATCGAGCAGCATGCCCAGACAGCGGGCCATCGGGTCCTGCCACTGTTCCGGCATTTTTTCCACCCCCGCCGGGGTCAGCCATGTCACGTCCTTGACGTCGAGGTCGGGGTTGACCTCACCGGTGAGGAAACGCCCCCGGCGCAGCAGGGGGTGGGCGTGGCGCAGCGCGATGACGCGGCGGACGAACTCGGTGAGGTTGCGGTCCTCCTCCATAATGGCGGACCAGTTGACCCAGGAAATCTCGTTGTCCTGGCAATATGAATTGTTGTTGCCGCCTTGGCTGCGGCCGAACTCGTCACCGGCCAGCATCATCGGCGTGCCCTGGGATAAAAGCAGCGTGGCCAGCATGTTGCGCTTCTGGCGGTCGCGCAACGCCCGGATTTCGGGATCGTCGGTCGGCCCCTCCACCCCGTGATTCCAGGACAGATTGTGCGAATGACCGTCGCGGTTGCCTTCGCCGTTGGCCTCGTTGTGCTTGTCGTTGTAGGAGACGAGATCGTTCAGCGTGAAGCCGTCGTGCGCGGTGATGAAGTTGATCGATGCCCACGGCCGCCGGCCGCGCTGGTTGAACAGGTCGCCCGAGCCGGTCAGCCGTGCCGCCAGATCGGGCAGCTTGCCCTCATCGCCCTTCCAGTAGGCGCGGGACGTATCGCGGAAGCGGTCATTCCATTCCGCCCAGCCCGGCGGGAACCCGCCCACCTGATAGCCGCCGGGGCCGATGTCCCACGGTTCGGCGATCAACTTGACGCGGGAGAGCACCGGGTCCTGCCGGCAGGAATCGAGGAAGCCGCCGCCCTGGTCGAAGCCGTGCGGCTCGCGGCCCAGGATGGTGGCGAGGTCGAAGCGGAAGCCGTCCACCCGCATCTCGGTGGCCCAATAGCGCAGGCTGTCCGTCACCATCTGGAGCACGCGGGAATGGGTGAGGTTCAGGGTGTTGCCGGTGCCGGTGTCGTTGATGTAGTAGCGCGGGTCGGGGGCCAGCCGGTAATATGAGGCGTTGTCGATGCCCTTGAACGACAAGGTGGGGCCGCGTTCGTTGCCCTCGGCGGTATGGTTGTAGACCACGTCCAGGATCACCTCGATCCCGGCGTCGTGATAACGCGCCATCATCTCCTTGAACTCGGCCGCATCGCCCGAAGCGAGATAGCGCGGGTCGGGCGCGAAGAAGCCGATGGAGTTGTAGCCCCAGTAGTTCCGCAAACCCTTTTCCAGCAGATGCCGATCGTCGACGAAGGCGTGGACCGGCAGCAACTCGATGGCCGTGACGCCCAACGCGCGGATGTAGTCGATCACCTCCCGCCGTCCCAGTCCCGCGAAGGTGCCGCGGAATTGGGTGGGGACCTGGGGGTGCAGCATGGTGTAACCACGCATATGCAATTCGTAGACGATGGTGCTTTCCCAAGGAATGCCGGGCGGCTTCACCTTGCCCCAGGTGAAGGCGGGGTCGACCACCCTGCACTTCGGCATGCCGGGGGCACTGTCGCGGCGGTCGAACGACAGGTCCTCGCGGGCCGAGCCGATGCGGTAGCCGAAATGGGCGTCGGACCAGCGCAGCGCCCCCACCAACGCCTTGGCATAGGGGTCGATCAGCAGCTTGTGGGGGTTGAAGCGGTGGCCCTCGCGCGGCTCATAGGGGCCATGGACGCGGTAACCGTAGACGGTGCCCGGCCGGGCGTCGGGCAGGTAGCCGTGCCAGACCTCGTCGGTATACTCCGGCAGCTCGATACGCTCCAGTTCGCGCCGGCCGGCGTCGTCGAACAGGCACAATTCCACGTTGGTGGCATTAACGGAGAACAGGGCGAAGTTGACACCCAAGCCGTCCCAGGTGGCGCCGAGGGGAAACGGCCGCCCCTCCTGGATGCGGGATTTGCGAAGGATCGTCGACACGCTCGGCTTGGGCACGGGAGGACTCGCGAAAAAGTGGGGGATGACGGCCGGTTAACAGGAAAAGCCGGCCGTTGATCCCACCCGGTCGGAGACGGGACGGCGTTGAGGTCGGGATCCCCCCCTCAACGCCGCTGTTCTGCCCGCTACTTTTTCTTTCCCTTCCCGCCGGATTTTTCCTGGTGACCGGAATCGACGTTCTCCACCTCGACCTCAGTGCGCCGGGCCGTTTCCTGGACGGTTTCCTCATGGGTTTCCGTGGTCTTCGTCAGGTTGACCTCGCCG
>DASPMK010000101.1:0-2022 GCA_035627075.1 Azospirillaceae bacterium | reverse complement strand
GGACTGGCGATGCTGCGCTGGGGCCTCGTGCCGTCGTGGGCCGACGATCCGTCGATCGGCAACCGCCTGATCAACGCCCGCACCGAGGGCGTGGCCGACAAGCCGTCGTTCCGCGGCCCCTTCCGCAAGCGCCGCTGCCTGATCCCGGCCGACGGCTTCTATGAATGGCAATCCATCGGCGGTCGCAAGCAGCCCTGGTTGATCCGCCGCCGCGACCACGCCACCTTCGCCTTCGCCGGGCTGTGGGACCACTGGTACGGCCCGAAGCACGAGCCGGAAAAGCGCTTGGCCGAACCGTTGGAAACCGCCTGCATCATCACCACCGGCGCCAACGCGGTACTGGCCCCCTTGCACAGCCGCATGCCGGTGATCCTGGCACCGGCCGACTGGGACGCGTGGCTGGACCCGCACGCTCCGTGGGAGCTGGCGGAAACCCTGCTCCGCCCCTGCCCCGACGACGCGCTGGAGGCAGCACCGGTTTCGCCGCGTGTGAACAACGTGCGCCACGACGACCCATCATGCATCGCCCCTATGGACGTGCCGCCGACCCTTCTCTAAAGCTTAGGCGCGCAACTCTTTCGGATGATCCGCATGGCTGTTCGTCGCCTTGCCCTGGCGCTGCTGATAGCGGCGGTGATCCCGTATCCCGCATGGTCCCAGCAAAAGACCCAGCGCCCCACCCCCCCGCAGGCCCCCGATGTCCCGAAACTGGGTGAAGGCGGCACCGGCGGAGCGGGCATGCTGACCGGCTCGGCTTCGGCCCTGGAAGGCGACGCCCTGATGATCAACGGTTCTTCCGTGCGGCTTTACGGCATCGACGCCCCCGATCCCGGCCAGATGTGCAAGACCCTGCGCAACAAGGATTACGACTGCTTCCAGCTTGCCACCCGCGAGCTTCAGGCGATGGTCGGCGAGAGCCAGGTTACCTGCCAGATGGTCGAAACCGGCGGCTTGAAGCAACAGGTGGGGGTATGCAGCGTGCGCGGCATCGATCTGGCTGCCGCCATGGTGGGGCGCGGCTGGGCCTTCGCGTATCGGCGCGTCAGCCCGAAGTACGCCACCATGGAGGCTTTCGCCCAGACGCGCAAACGCGGCATGTGGGGCGGGCGGATCGAATACCCCTGGCTGTGGCGCGACCGCCAGATCGCCACGCGCAAGCCCCAGACCCAATCGGGTAAGGTTGGAGCGGGCAAGCCCTGATCGAAGGGGGTAGACACCCCCAAAAATACGTTCGTGCGCGTAAGTTGAGCGGTTCAGGGCCAGGGTCCGCCGTGCTAAGGTCCTCAAGTCCGTCGGCGACGGAGACGAGGACTACCCAGCGACCATACCCAGGAGCCGGGAGGGGCGTTTTTCATGCGCGTCTACGCCAGACAGCTCAATCAACACCTGCCTTATCTCCGGCGCTACGCCCGCGCGCTGACGGGATCGACCATGGATGGCGACGATCTGGTCACCCGTTGCGTCGAAGCGGCGATGCTGGCCCCGTCCCGCTTCGGGATCGAGCACTCCCGCGCGCCGCTTTACGCTCTGCTGCACCTGCTGTTCGACACCGAGGGCGAGGGCAATCCCGCCCCTTCCCCTCATCCCATCGAACGCGCGCTATCCTCCCTGCCCGAACCGCAACGCCGGCTCTATCTCCTCTCCGTACTGGAGAGGTTGCCGATACCGGAAGCGGCGCGGGTGATGGGCCTGGAACCGTCGGTCGCGGTCGAAACCCTCGGCCAAGCCCGCGACGCCGTGCGCGAGCGCCTGACCGCCCGCGTCATGGTGGTGGAGGACAACCCCATCATCGCGCTGGATATTCAGTCGGTGATCGCCGCCATGGGACATGAGATCTGCGGCACCGCCACTTGCGCGCGCGACGCACTTGATCTCGCCGAACGCCTCAAGCCCACGCTGGCGCTGATGGACATCCGCCTGTCGGACGGCGACAGCGGCATCAAGATCGCCCACCAACTGCGCGAGGAACGCGGCCTGAAGGTGATCTTCGTCACCGCCTTCGCCGGCGAATTGGAAAAACGC
>DASPMK010000100.1:0-4816 GCA_035627075.1 Azospirillaceae bacterium | reverse complement strand
ACCCTGAGCCAGAGCGGGCCGGCGCATGAGCCGTCGTTCGAGGTGCGGGTCACGGTGGCCGGCTGCGAGCCCGTGGTCGCCACCGGCTCCTCGAAGCGCGCCGCCGAGAAGAATGCCGCCATACTGTTGTTGCGCCACTTGGGAGCGCCTATTGATGAGTAACGAAACCGGTACCCGCGACGAACCGGAAGACCGGGCCGACGAAGCCCCCGACGAAGACCTCGACGGCGAGTTCGAGGACGAGGAGAAAGGCTCGGGCGAAGAGGTTCAGGGCGTGGATCTGGAGGCGGAACTGGCCGCCATGGCCGGCGGCCGCGTGCCGGAGCACCCGCGTTGCGGCTTCGTCGCGCTGGTGGGGGCGCCCAACGCTGGCAAATCGACGCTGCTGAACGCGCTGGTCGGGTCGAAGATCTCGATCGTCAGCCCCAAGGTCCAGACTACCCGCACCCGCGTGCTGGGCCTTGCCAGCCAAGGCGACAGCCAGATCATTTTCGTCGACACCCCCGGCATCTTTCGGCCTAAGCGCCGGCTCGACCGCGCCATGGTCGCCGCCGCGTGGCAAGGGGCGGGTGACGCCGACATGGTGATCTTGCTGGTGGATGCCGCGCGCAAGGGCATCGACGAGGATACCCGCAACATCATTGCCGGCCTGAAGGAGCAGAGGCGCAAGGCGATCCTGGCGCTTAACAAGATCGACCTCATTCGCCGGGACAAGCTCTTGGGGCTTGCCGAGGAGCTGAACGGCGAGGGGGTGTTCTCCGATATCTTCATGATTTCGGCTGAAACCGGCGACGGGCTCAAGGATCTCATGGATTTCCTGGCGGCGCGCGTGCCGGAGGGGCCGTGGCACTATCCCGACGACCAGTTGTCGGACATGCCGATGCGCGAGTTGGCCGCCGAGATCACGCGCGAAAAGCTGTTCCTCCAGCTTCACCAGGAGCTGCCCTATTCCGCCACGGTCGAAACCGAAACCTGGGAAGAGTTCGGCGATGGTTCGGTCAAGATCAACCAGGTGGTCTTCGTCGAACGGGAGAGCCAGAAGGCCATCGTGCTCGGCCGGGGCGGGGCTCGCATCAAGGCGATCGGCGGGGCCGCGCGGCACGAACTGGAAGAGATGCTGGAGCGCCGGGTCCACCTGTTCCTGTTCGTCAAGGTCCGCGAGGACTGGGGCAACGATCCCGAGCGCTACCGGCCGTGGGGGCTGGACTACAACGCGTGATATCAATTTCACAAAGTTCTGGCCGCCGGTCAGAACTTTGTGAACCCTCAAACGCCGGGCGCGGCCATCCGGCCGCTTGGCTTCGCGCCCACAGGGGCGCGGGGCTGCGGTCGCGGCCCTATACCAAGTTCAGAAGTGAGAACTTTCTGAACTTGGTATGAGAGCCTGTCCGGGAAAAGGCTCGACGTTGTCAGGGGCTTCACGTCACACCGTCGTCATGGCCGGACTTGATCCGGCCATCCCCGTCTCGCCATCACTTCGTGGCCTGGCGTGGAGACGCGGAGCAAGCCCGCGCAGGACAACATGAAGCAACGTCGTGATCGGGCGGCGATTGTTCCCGGACAGGCCATGAGATTCACGAACCGGGCCGCAAGGTTGCGGCCCGGTTCGCGCTTCGACAGGCTTGGCGCGAGGCTCATACCAAAGGCGGTTGATGGCTTCCATTAATCGCCTTTGGTTCAAACCCTCTCGCACCTTGCGAAGCAAGGTGCGAGAGGGTGATACGGGCGGCAGATAATGGAAGCATTTAAACGCCGCCCGTATCAGCCGTTTCTAGCCCTTCGTCATCTCCACCAGCATCACCTGCTCCTTGGCCAGGAGTTCGGTGACGACTGCGGCTGGTTGGGGGCGGGCGAACAGGTAGCCCTGGCCGTACTTGCAGTTCACGTCCTGAAGGAACTGCGCCTCTTCCTCCACCTCGATCCCCTCGGCCACCACGTCCAGCCGGAGGACCGCCGCCAGGGTGGCGATGACGTGGACGATGGCGGCGTTGTCGCCGCCTTGGCCGATGGCCGATACGAAGCTCTTGTCGATCTTCAGCGTGTTGAGCGGGAACTTGTGCAGATAGCTCAAGGACGAGTAGCCCGTGCCGAAGTCATCGATCGACAGCTTGACGTCCAATGCCCGGATGTCGCGCATGATCTGCTCGACCTGCGAGGGGTCCTGCATCAGCATGCTCTCGGTAATCTCGATCTTCAGCGAGGACGGCGGGATGGGATGGTCGGCCAGGACTTCCTTGATCCGGGCCAGAATATCGTCGTCGCGGAACTGCTGGGATGACGCGTTCACGCTCATGAACAGCGGCACCTTGCGCGGGAACAGCCGCTGCCATTCGGCGATCTGGCGGGCCGATTCCTGCAACGCCCAGCGGCCCATGGGGATGATCAGGCCGGATTCCTCGGCCAGCGGAATGAATTCCACCGGCGGGATCATGCCGCGCTCGGGATGGTGCCAGCGCATCAGGGCTTCAAATCCGGCGATCGTCCGCGAGCCCAGTTCGACGATGGGCTGGTAGAACAGCTCCAATTGGCCCAGTTCCATGGCACTGCGCAGGTCGATTTCCGTGCGCAGCGACTTCATGGCGTTTTCGCGCAAGGCGGTATCGAACACTTCGATGCGGGCGCGGCCGCTCGATTTCGCCCGCACCATGGCGAGGCTGGCGTCGCGCAGCATGTCGTCGGCCCGCTCGTAGTCCGAGGCCGAGTGGGCGATGCCGATGGATGCCGTCAGCAGCACCTCCTGGTTGGCCAGCGTCACCGGATGGGCCACCGCCTCGGCCATGGCCTGGGCCACGGAGACGGTATCGGGAACATCGTCGATGGCTTCCAGCAGCAGGCAGAATTCATCGGCGGACAATCGCGCGACGGTGTCGCCGGTGCGCTTGGCCTCCTCCAGCCGTTTGGCGGTGGTCAGCAGCATCTGGTCGCCGTACATGCCGCCCAGACTGTCGTTGATGGTCTTGAATCGGTCGAGATCGAACAGCAACACCGCGAAGTGGCGCCCGCCGCCGTTGCGCTGGCGGTTGAGCGCCTGGGCGATGCGGTCGGTGACCAGGGTGCGGTTGGGCAGGCCTGTCAGACCATCGTGGAAAGCATCGAACAGCAATTGGCGCTCGGCGCTTTTCCGGGCGGTGATGTCGGTCATCGAACCGGCGATGCGGACGGCCCGATCCTCTTCGTCGCGCACCGCAAGGCCGCGCACCAGGAACCACATTTCCGAGCCGGTCTCGTGGCGCATGCGGAATTCATGCTCCAGGTGATCGCGGCTGCCCTCCAGGTGCAGGTCGATGGCGGCTTTCAGGCCGGCGCGGTCCTCCAGAACGACGCGGTTGAACCACTCCCCGGGCGAGACACCCACATCGCTTTCGGAGCAGCCCAACATCTCCTTCCAGCGCGGCGAGTAATAGACCTCGCCGGCGTCGAGGAGCCAGTCCCACAGGCCATCGTTGGCGCCGCGGGCGGCGAGGGCGTAGCGTTCCTCGCTGGCGCGGAGTTGCTGTTCCGCCGCCTTGCGGTCGGTGATGTCGGCTTGGGAGCCGACGACGCGCACCGGTTCGCCGTGGTCGTCCAGCACGGCGATGCCGCGGCAGTTCATCCAGCGGACCTCGCCCTGGCCATCGACGATCCGGTATTCCTGCTGGAACGGCTTGCCGCCGGCTTCCACCTGGGCGTCCAGAGTAGCCTTGAGCCAGATCAGGTCGTCCGGCACCACCCGATCGAACCACTCGTCCGGGTTGTCGCCGATCTCGTCGTCGCGGAACCCCAAAATGGCCTTCCAGCGCGGCGAGTAATAAATTTTGTCGCTCTTGAGATCCCAGTCGTAAAGACCGTCCGACGAGGCCGCCGCCGCCAGCGCGTAGCGCTGCTCGCTCTGGCGCAGCCGCATCTCGGCGACCTTGCGCTCGGTAATGTCGGCGACCGATCCCACCAGACGCACCGGCTCGCTGTTGTGGCCGTTGACCGCCACGCCGCGGCAGATCAGCCAGCGCCATTCATCCTTGTCCCGGCGCACCCGGTGCTCGATCTGGAACGGCAGATGCGTGTCGCCCATCTGGCCCTCGAACGAGGCGTAGAGCCAGTCGATGTCATCGGCGTGGACGCGCTCCAGCCAATCTTCGGGGCGGTGGGCGACCTCGCCGGGCTCAAGGCCGAGAAATTCCAGGAAGCGCGGCGATAGATACAACTTGTCCGTGCGCAAATCCCAGTCCCAGACGCCTTCGGCGCCCGCCTTCTCCGCCAGTTCGTATCGCTCGATCAAACCGTTCACACGAACCTCACCGGAAGGCACCGACTCCACGCGGATGTAAGCAGGCGGGACAGGGTGAAACCCTGTAAACACCTAAAATACCGTCTTGTCGAGGAAGTGGAAGCGAAACTTTGGCGAGGTGAGCAGAACCATCCTCCATCGATGGGGATACGCGCTTTCCCCATCCGTTAGGCCCGGATTTTTGGTAGGCTGGGGAGAGCGTCCGAAGAGGGGACACCCGATGGGTAAGGCGTGGCGGTTGGCTGTGGCGGCGATGGGGCTTCTTCTCGTCATGGCGGCACCCGCCGGTGCCCAGGCGCCGCGACTGCAAGGCATTCAGGGACAGGACGACCGCAAGCCGCTCGATTCCCAGGAATGGCCGTGGAGCGCCATGGGTCGGGTCAATCAGGCCAGCCGGCGTACGCTCGGCCACTGCACCGGCACCCTGGTCGCGCCGAAGGTGGTGCTGACCGCCGCGCATTGCCTCTACAACAGCGCGCTTCATCGCCCGGCCAAGCCGCACGAGGTCCATTTCCTCGCCGGCTATCGCCGGGGCGAGGCGCTGGCGACCGC
>DASPMK010000099.1:0-2667 GCA_035627075.1 Azospirillaceae bacterium | reverse complement strand
CCCAGGCGTGGTCCAGCCGCAGGCCCCGGTTGGACTCCACCCAGTCGCGGGCGCGGTAGCTCCACCACGAGAACAGCTTCTGGTCTTGCGGTGTGTAGCGGCGGACGGCGTCGACGAACTCCAGGGAGTTCTGCATGACCGCCAGCCGCTCCACCTCGACCGGCGTGTGGGAGACGATCTTCATCATCACCTTGTGCGACCACACGTCGTTCTCGTGCGGGGCGACGTTGAGGTCGCCCAGCAGGATCACCGGCCGTTCGCGGCTGCGCTCCGCCTTCAGCCACGCCGTCATCTCGTCGAAGAAGCGCAGCTTGTGGCGGAACTTGTCGTTGACCTCCGGGTCGGGAGTGTCGCCGCCGGCCGGGACATAGACCGAGTGCAGCTCGATCCCGCCGGGCAGTTCGGCCAGGACGTGACGGCAATCGCGCTTGTCGCACCAGTGCCGCACGTCGGCCCCCTTCAACGGCAGGCGCGACAGGATCGCCACCCCGTTGTAGGCCTTCATGCCCTGGAAATGGTTGTGGACGTAGCCCCGCTCGGCGAACGGCTTCACCGGGAAGGCGTCGTTGACGACCTTGGTTTCCTGCAGACAGATGACATCGGGGCTCTGCTCCTCGATCAGGCGGAAGGTGTGGTCCATCCGCGAGCGGACCGAGTTGATGTTCCAGGTAACGATGCGCAACGCCAAGTCCTTCCCGTCCGTCAGCCGATGGTGACGGTGAGAGTGTCCAACCCTTCGATGGAGCCGTCCAGCCGGTCGCCCGCCTTCACCGGCCCGACGCCGTCCGGCGTGCCGGTGTAGATGAGGTCGCCCGGCGCCAGCGTGACCAGGCGCGACAGGGTGGCGATCACCTCCGGCACGCTCCAGATCTGGTCCGACAGGTCGCCTTCCTGGCGCTTGTCGCCGTTGACCGTCAGGCGGATGGTCCCCTTGGCGGGGTGGCCCGCCGCCGCCGCCGGGTGGAGGGCGCTGATCGGGGCGGACTGGTCGAAGCCCTTGGCCATATCCCACGGCTTGCCGGCCGCCTTGGCTTCGCTTTGCAGGTCACGGCGGGTAAGGTCCAGGCCGACGGCGTAGCCGTAGACATGATCCAGCGCCTTGTCCGCCGGGATGTCGGCACCGCCCTTGCCGATGGCGACCACCAGCTCGACCTCGTGGTGCAGCGACGACGTGGCCGGCGGATAGGGCACCCGTCCGCCGCCGGGGACGACGGCATCGGCCGGTTTGGCGAAAAAGAACGGCGGTTCGCGCGTCGGGTCCGCCCCCATCTCGCGGGCGTGGGCGGCGTAGTTGCGCCCGACGCAGTAGATGCGGCGCACGGGGAAGGTGTCGGCGGAACCGGCGACGGGAACGCTGGGGATGGACCAGACGGGAATGACGGAAGCCATGGACGCGCCTTCGCTTGAATGATGCCCGGACTGAAAGAGGTAATGAACTGGGGCCGGCTTGCCAAGCGCCTACAGCAACAGGCTTGACAGAGTTACACTGTATACCGATCCTTGGAAAACCAATGATCCATTTCCCTCCGATCTTGAGGATAACCGCCATGCCTGTCACCCGGCCCCTCATCCGTAAGACCCGCGCCGGGATCACCATCGGCGAAATGCCGCAGGTGGGCGGGAACGAGGCCGAAACCCTGGTCGGCACCTCGGGCAGCGATACGCTGGACGGCCGGGGCGGTAACGATCTGCAATTGGGGGAGGACGGCAACGACGTGCTTCTTGGCGGTGCCGGCGGCGACACGCTGGTGGGCGGTCAGGGCACCGACACGCTGGACGGCGGGGACGGACTGCTGGACATCGCTTCCTGGCGGGACGATCCGGCCGGCGTCTTCGTCAACCTGAGCGACCGGTCGTACCGGGTGGCGTTCGGCGAGGCGATCGACGGCCTGCTGGAGCCGGGGGCGGCCCGCGACGGCTGGAATGGCCTCGACCGTCTGACCGGCATCGAGGCGGTCGAGGGCTCGGCCCACGACGACACCGTATTCGGCGGCAATGACGGCGGCGTGCTGATGGGCTTGGCCGGTGACGACAACATCACCGGCGGCAGCGGACCCGACTGGCTGTCGGGCGGGACCGGCAACGACGCCATCGACGGCGGCGACGGCCGGGACATCCTGGTCCTACCCGGCCGCGCGGCGGATTACCAGTTCATCGCCGTGCTCGACGGTTCGGTCCACATCACCGGCCCCGACGGTGTGGACCGCGTGAACAACGTGGAGATGGTCAAGGTCGGCGATGCCGCCCCGCGCTCCTGGCACGGTCTGTGGACCACCATCCCCGACGCGCTGACGCCGCCGGGCGCCGTCTCGGCGCCGCCGCGCGTCACCCCCGGCCGGCGGCCGGGCCTGCTGGCCGCCGTGCTCGATCAGGCGTCGTCCGCCATGGCTCTGTCCAGCCGGTCGGGCAGCTTCATGAGTGGCACCCGCACCCACGACACGGCCGTCTTGACCATGTTCGGCTGAGCATCTCCCGTTTCCCGACGCGTCGCACCCGGTTATAACCGGACGCATGGGTGCTGAATCCTCCACCAACCGACACCCCGTCGACCCCGTCGGGCGTGTGCTGTTCGCCGCCACCCGCACCATGGCGCTGGCCGGTGGCGGCGTGCTGGCCGGTCTGATGCTGCTGACCGGAGTGAGCGTGCTGGGCCGCGCCCTGTTCGAT
>DASPMK010000098.1:0-3144 GCA_035627075.1 Azospirillaceae bacterium | reverse complement strand
TATCGATCGGTGATGCTCGGCATTATCGGCAAAGTCGGTGGAAATGCGCGTGATCATCCGGGGCTCATCCTTTTTTCCCCGAAGGCTGGGGCCTGGGGCAAAACATGGTGAGGTTCGGCTTGCCGATGGCGCCTGATAATTGATAAATATCAATATAAGAAACCGAAATATGCCGTGACTATAGTTGTATGCCAAGCAAGAGAGGTGGCGGACGCTCCGGTGTCCTGAAAAGCCACCTTAATACAGGAGAGGGATCTGCAAATGAGCGATTTTCGCGCCGATGACTGGTCCGTCCGGTTGAGCTATCTGCGCATCGATGACGATGTCCGCGCCGCCCTGCGCGAGGCGCGTCCCGTGGTCGATCAGGCGCTTCCCTCCATCCTCGACCGCTTCTATGAGCATACCCTGCGGTACGACAAGCCGGCGGCCCTGTTCCGCGACCGCTCGCACGTGGAGCAGGCCAAGCAGGCACAGATCACCCATTGGTGCCGCATCACCGAGGCGCGGTTCGACGAGCATTACCTCGAATCGGTGCGCGGGATCGGTCTCACCCATCACCGCATCGGCCTGTCGCCGCGCTGGTACATGGCCGGCTACGGCTACATCCTGAACGAGCTTCTGGCGGCGGTGGCGCGGGCCAAGGCCGGTTTCCTCACCGGCGCCGGCGGTTTGGAGCGCATCGGACGGCTGCAACGCGCGCTCACCACCGCCGCGTTCTTCGACATGGACGTCGCCACCTCGGTCTACTGGGACCGCGCCATGGAGGAACGGGCCTCGGCGGTGGAGGCGATGATCGAGAACATCGACCGCCAGTCGGCCGACATCGTCACCAGCGTCAATCACTACACCGAAGATCTCGAAGGCAGCGTGACCCGGCTGCACGCCGCCGGCGCCCATGTCGACCAGAGCGCCGTCAGCGCGTCGGGGGCCTCGACCACGGTGCTGGAGTCGGCCCAGACCGTCGCATCCGCCGCCGACGAACTGCACAACTCCATCGCCGAGATCGCGGGGCAGGTGGGCCGTTCCACCGATACCGCCCGGCTCGCCACGTCGCGCATCGTCGAGGCCAAGACCATCGTCGGCAAGCTCGGCAAGGCGGCGGAAGAGATCGGCGGCATTCTGGGGCTGATCAGTTCCATCGCCGGCCAGACCAACCTGTTGGCGCTCAACGCGACGATCGAAGCGGCGCGGGCCGGCGACGCCGGCAAAGGCTTCGCCGTGGTCGCCAACGAGGTCAAGCATCTGGCCAGCCAGTCGGCCCAATCGGCCGAGGAGATCGCCCACCGCGTCGCCACCATCCAGTCGGTCACCCGTTCCACCATCCAGGTCATCGACAGCGTGTCCGACGCGGTGCGCGAGGTGGAGGAAACCGGCGCCACCATCGCCGCCGCGGTCGAGGAGCAGACCGCCGCCACCCGCGAAATCGCCCGCAACGTCCAGCGCACCGCCGAGTTGGCCAACGAGGTCAACCAGCTGATGGGGTCGGTGTCGGAAAACAGCGGGGCCGTGGACAAGGCGGCCGACATTGTCCACGAGGCCTCGCTGCGGATGGTGGAGGCCCTGACCGATCTGCCGAAGCTGCTGTCCAAGGCGATCCGCACCTCGTCCGACATCGCCAACCGCCGCCGTTTCCGCCGCTTCCCCATGGTTCAGGATGCGCTGGTGACGGTGGACGGCCGCGCCGTCAAGGGCATCACCCGCGACTTGGGGCGGGGCGGGGCCTGCGTGGAGGTGCATGATACCTGCCGCCTCGGCGCGCATGTGGAGGTTTCGCTGCCCGGCACCGCGGTGCGGGCCCAGGGCACGGTGATCGCCACCGTCGGCGACAAACTGCACATCTGCTTCGAGGAGCCGGTCACCCCGGCCGAAGTGGTGGAGCGTGTGGCGCTCGACAGCGGGCGGCGCATCATCGATCAGGCCAAGAACGACCATGTGGCGTTGGTGGGGAAGGTGACCGACGCGGTGGAGGGGCGCCACTCCATGAACGCGGCGGACTTGCCGACGCACCATACCTGCCGGCTCGGGCGCTGGTACGACAACATCAACGATCCGTCTACCTGCCGGTTGCCGGCCTATCTGGCGCTGTCCGGCCCGCATCAGGCCGTTCACGAGGCGGCGCGCCACGCGCTGCTGGCGGTCAGCGAAGGGGACGCCGTCGTCGCCCGCCGGGAGATCGAGCGGCTGAAGGCGACTTCCAGCGAAGTGGTGGGCCTGCTCGACCGCTTTGCCGATGAATACGCGAGCAGCCTTGTCAAGGCCGCTGATGCCGGACGACGGGATCCGACGTAAGTAGCGTGGCGATTGGTCGCCATACACAAATATACAATTGTATGGTTGAATGCTGACGGATGTTCAATCGCGAGCCGTGTTAGGGCATTATTCACCAAACGCCGCAGGGCCTGTCCGGGGCTCGGCGGTTCGAACTGCCCTGACTCCGGAGATGCCTTTGTCCACGCCGTCCCTGCCAACGCCCTCGGTGGCTTTGGCGCACCCCGGGTCGAATCAGCCCGGCGCCCAGATTGTCGATCTCGGGCACTATCGGCTGTTGCGGAGTTTGGGCAACATCCAGGGGGGCATGGACGCCGTGCGCTACGGCGTCGGTGAGCTGTCGTCCGTCTGCTTGCAGTTCGACGCGCACCTGGACTCGGTCCATCTCAACCTGTCGGTCCTGGCCAACAGTCTGGATGCCGCGCGCGACCGTCTGCACGAAACGGCCGAATTCTGTCAGGCCTGCCTGGACGCCTGCGATCTCGACGACCTTGATGCCATGATTCGGCGCCGTGACGAACTTATGGCGTGGATGGCGGCCCAAGCGGATTGAGGCGGGCGGGCGGGGAGCGCCCCCGCTCCATCGTTATCCTTGCCGCCTTGCCAAACAAATAGGAGTGGCCCTTCGGCCAGCCCATCCTATATAAACCGGGGCTTAGCCCACAGGCGTCGTATTCCCATGCCCTCTCCCCCTTCAGGGAGGGGGATTTTGCTGCGTGTCGAGAGCGAGAGAGCCGAGCACCCCATGCCCAAGCGCACCGATATCAAATCCATCGCCATCATTGGCGCCGGCCCGATCGTCATCGGTCAGGCGTGCGAGTTCGATTATTCCGGTGCGCAGGCGTGCAAGGCTCTGAGGGAGGAGGGGTACCGGGT
>DASPMK010000097.1:0-6533 GCA_035627075.1 Azospirillaceae bacterium | reverse complement strand
GCTGACCCACGCCCATGTGGTGTCCGACTTCTCGGTGCTGAACGTGGTCGAGAACAGCCACTCGACCAAGCCGATGCTCTACAAGGTGTCCGGCGTATGGGGCAACCACGAGGGCTCGATGCTCCTGTGGGTACTGATCCTGGCGCTGTTCGGCGCGCTGGTCGCCCAGTTCGGTCGCAACCTGCCGCCGACGCTCAAGTCCCGCGTGCTGGGCGTGCAGGGGTTGATCAGCGTCGGCTTCCTGCTGTTCATCCTCATCACCTCCAACCCGTTCACCCGCGTCGATCCGGCGCCATTTGACGGCAACGACCTGAATCCGCTGTTGCAGGACCCGGGCCTGGCCTTCCACCCGCCGTTCCTGTACCTGGGCTATGTCGGCTTCTCCATGGCCTTCTCCTTTGCCGCCGCCGCCCTGATCGAGGGCCGGGTGGACCCGGCCTGGGCGCGCTGGGTGCGGCCGTGGACCCTGGCGGCGTGGACGTCCTTGACGCTGGGCATCGCCATGGGGGCGTGGTGGGCCTATTACGAGCTGGGTTGGGGCGGCTGGTGGTTCTGGGACCCGGTGGAGAACGCCTCGCTGATGCCGTGGCTGGCCGGCACGGCGCTGGTGCATTCCGCCATCGTGGTGGAAAAACGCGATGCGCTGAAGACCTGGACCATCCTGCTGGCGATCCTGACCTTCTCCTTGTCGCTGATGGGCACTTTCCTGGTGCGCTCCGGCGTGCTGTCTTCGGTCCACGCCTTCGCGGTGGACCCGGCGCGCGGCGTGTTCATCCTGATCCTGCTGGGCATCGCCACCGGCGGCTCGCTGATGCTGTACGCCGTGCGCGCACCCAGCCTGAAGGTCGGCGGCCTGTTCCAGCCGATCAGCCGCGAGGGTTCGCTGATCCTCAACAACCTGCTGCTGTCCACCGCCACCGCGACCGTGTTCGTCGGCACGCTGTACCCGCTGTTTCTCGACGTGCTGAAGGCCGGCAAGGTTTCCGTCGGCCCGCCGTTCTACAACGCCACCTTCGTGCCGCTGATGATCCCGTTGGTGATGGTGATGGTGATCGGGCCCATGCTGTCGTGGAAGCGCGGAGACGTGGTGGGAGCCTTGGGCCGGTTGAAGGCGGCGGCGGCGCTGACCGTGGTCGCCGTGCTGGTCGCCGCGTGGTGGCAAACCGGCGGGCCGGTGATGGCGCTGGTCGGTATTGCCCTTGCCGCCTGGGCCTTTTTCGGCGCGCTGGCCGAGATCGCCGACCGCATCAAGCTGTTCCGCGCGCCGTTGGGTGAGAGCCTGTCGCGCGCCGCGGGTCTGCCGCGCGGCGCCTGGGGCACCTGCCTCGCCCACGCCGGGCTGGGCGTCGCCATCGCCGGCATGGTCGGCTCGACCGCGTGGCAGGAAGAGAAGGTGCAACTGGTCCACGTCGGCGACACCATCCACCTCGCCTCGGGCTACGACCTGACCCTGACCGGGGTGGAGAGCCGCAACGTCGAGAACTACCACTCCGAAATCGGCACGGTGGCCGTCACCTACCGGGGCGAGCCCATCGCCACCTTGTACCCGGAGCAGCGCAACTACTTCGTTACCCGCATGCCGACCACCGAGGCCGCCATCCACACCACCGGCATCGCCGATGTCTATGTCGCGCTGGGCAACAAGCAGGGCGACGGCTGGGCGGCGCGGGCCTATTACCACCCGCTGGTGCCGTGGATCTGGGCGGGCTGTATCCTGATGACGGTGGGAGGGCTGGTGTCCCTGACCGACCGCCGCTTCCGCGTCGGCGTGCCGGAACGCCGCCGCCGCGCCGCCGCCGTGGCCGCGCAACCCGCCGAATAAGGCCCGAAAACGGGAAGAAGACCGAACGATGCGCCGTCTTTTCTACCTGCTGCCGCTTGTGGTGTTCGCCATCGTGGCGGGCTATTTCGCCTACGGCCTGAAGAACGATCCCCGCGCCATCCCATCGGCGCTGATCGATAAACCGGCGCCGACCTTCCAGCTGCCGCCGCTGCCCGGCCGGTCGGATGGCCTCGCCACCACCGACCTCAAGGGCAAGGTGCAGTTGGTCAACGTCTGGGCGTCGTGGTGCGTGCCGTGCAAGGCCGAGCATCCGGTGATCACCCGGCTGGCCAGGGAATACGGCATCCCGGTCCACGGACTGAACTACAAGGACAAGCCCGAGGACGCCATCGAGTGGCTGAAGCGCAACGGCGATCCCTACGCCCGCATCGGCCAGGACCTGGACGGCCGGGTGGCGATCGACTGGGGCGTCTATGGCGTGCCTGAAACCTTCCTGATCGATAAGGAGGGCCGCATCCGCTACAAGCACGTCGGCCCGCTGAACAACCCCGGCGCGCTGGAGCAATTGCTGGCCCACGTCAAGGAGGTCCAGGGATGAGGCGGCTGATCCCCTTTGCCCTGCTGGGCCTGCTGGCGGCGGCGCCAGCCTTTGCCGTGGAACCCGGAGAGATGCTGGCGGACCCTCAGTTGGAGGCCCGCGCGCGGGAACTCAGCCGGGATTTGCGCTGCCTCGTCTGCCAGAACCAGTCCATCGACGACTCCAACGCCCCGCTGGCCCGCGACCTGCGGGTGCTGGTGCGTGAACGGCTGAAGGCCGGCGACAGCAACGAGCAGGCGGTAAACTACCTGGTCGACCGCTATGGCGACTACGTGCTGCTGAAACCGCCGTTCAAGACAACGACCTACATCCTGTGGTTCGCCCCGCTGGGCGTGTTGGCCCTGGGCCTGATCGCGGTCGGGGCCTTTTACGCCAACCGTCGCCGCGCGGGTGCCGCCACCGGCGGCGACACCGCGCCGCTGACGGCCGATGAAAAGAAACGGCTGGAACGCCTGCTGGGTGGAAACGACCGATGACCCTGTTCTGGATTCTGGCGGCATTTCTGACGTTCGCCGTCGTGGTGGTGATGCTGCGCCCGCTGGTGCAGCCCCGCGCGCAGGATGCCGGCAGCCGTGCCGATTACGACCTGGAGGTCTATCGCGACCAGCTCAAGGAGCTGGACCGCGAACAGCAGCGCGGCCTGATCACGCCGACACAGGCCGAGGCCGCCCGCGCCGAGATCGGCCGCCGCATGCTGGCCTCGGCGGAGGAGGCGAAGAAGGCCAAGCCGCGCGCCAACGCCGCCCTGCCCAAGGGGGCGAAGGCGCTGGCCCTGTTCCTGGCGGTGCTGGTCCCGGTCGGCGCCCTGATGGTCTACGTGCCGCTGGGCCGCCCCAACCTGCCGGCCCAACCGCTGGCCGTCCGAGCCCAGGGCGCCGACCAGCCCCCGCGCGAAGTGACGGATGCCGTCGGCAAGCTGGTCGCGCACTTGAAGGTCAACCCGCAAGATCTTCAGGGCTGGCTCCTGCTGGGGCAGGTCCATGGCCGCATGGAGCGCTGGGACGACAGCCTCGCCGCCTATACCAGGGCCAAGGCGCTGGCGCCGGATGATCCCAACGTGCTGGCGTCCTACGCCGAGGCGATCACCTCCACCAACCATGGCATCATCAACGACGCGGCGGTCAAGGGCTTCGAGGCCGCGTTGGCCAAGGACCCGAAGAACGCCCGCTCCCGCTTTTACCTTGGTCTTGCCCGCTTGCAAGCCAACGACCTCCAGGGAGCGCTCGACCGCTTCGTGGCTCTGGCCGCCGACAGCCCGTCCGATGCGCCGTGGCTGACCACCGTGCGGAACCAGATCACCGAGGTGGCCCAGCGCATGGGCCGCGATCCGGCGGCGGTGATGCCCAAGCCGCTGCCGCCCAGCCATCCCACCGCCGCCGCTCCGGCTCTGCCCGATGGCGCGGCCGCCGCCGCCCAGAACATGTCGCCGGAAGAGCAGCAGGCCATGGTGAGGGGCATGGTGGAGAAACTGGCGGCCAAGCTGAAGGACAACCCGGCCGATCCCGACGGCTGGCTGCGGCTGGCGCGCTCCTACGACGTGCTGGGCGAGAAGGACAAGGCCGACGAGGCGGTGCGCGCCGCCGTGGCCCAGGCGCCCAAGCGGGTGGACGTGCTGCTGGCCTACGCCGACCGCCTGCTGGCCGACGTGCCGGCGGACAAGCCGGGGCCGTTGCCGCCGCAATTCATCCAGGTAATCAAGGACGTTCAGGCGATATCCCCGGACAACCCGGATGTCCTGTGGTTCCTGGGCCTGGAGGCCGCCAACACCGGCAAGCCGCAGGAAGCGCGGGAGATGTGGGGCCGCCTGCTCGCCACGTTCGACCCGCAGTCCGAGGATTACGCCGCCCTCAAGGCCCGCATCGACGGATTGAACTGATCCTGACCGGACGGTTGGCGCCTCGGCCGGTTCGAACAGCACCGTTCGGGGAAGCGGGGGGCTGACGGGTCAGGCCTTCCCCTGCTCCTTCAGGAAGGCACGGGCTTTTTCGTAATGCTCGGGCAGGAGGTGCAGGCGGATGGTCTGAATCGCCGCCAGCAGCACCGTGGCGTCGTCGGTGAAGCCCAGGCCCAGCACAACGTCCGGCAGCATGTCGGCGGGAAGGATGAAGTAGGCCAGCGCCCCTACCAGGATGGCCCTGGCGCGGGCGGGAGTGCGATCGTCCATCAGGCAGTACCACGCGGCCAGCGCGTCCGCCGTAAAGGGGACGCGCCCCAGCGTGCGGCGCAGCTTGGACCAGAGGTGACGGCGGACGAACCGTTCGTCACGGGCCGTCCGCTCGGGATCGTCGGTGGGGACGAGATCGATGCCGTGGGTCATAAGAGCGATATGGCCCAGGCAAGAAGGCTGGGCAACGCGGCTCCACCTATGGGGTGGCGCCTGCCTCTTCGGATCGGAGGAGACGAATCGCAACCGGGCTACTTGTCGTGGTCGGGCGCAATCTCGTCCATGAAGCGGGCGAGGTCGATATCGCGCTGTGTCAACCCCTCGACGTCGTGGGTGGACAAGATCACCTCGACCCGATTGTAGACGTTGAACCATTCCGGGTGGTGGCCCATCTTCTCCGCCTGGAGCGCCACCCGGGTCATGAATGCCCAGGTGCTGGAGAAGTCGGGAAAGTGGTAGGTCTTACGGATGGCGTCGCGCTCCACCACCTCGGCCCAGCCGTGGAGTTCGTGCAACGCCGCCTGACGCTTGGCGCCGACCAGTTTCTCAGCCATTTCCGCCCCCTATGTTCATTGAGGTCCCTTAAGTCGGAAGTGGCGTCGTTCGCCGGATGGGTCAAGGCGGGCGGCCAGCTTGACGGGACCGTTACCCTGACACCAAGGTGCCGCAACCATGTTCCGCGCCAAGCCCAAGCCCGCCCCCGCCATCACCATCCCGCCAACGCTGGACGACCTCCAGGCTCTGGGCGAGGCGGCGCTGGCCATCATCCCGGACGAACTTCGCCGGCATGTGGGTAACGTGCTGATCCGGGTGGACGAGTTCCCCGACGAGGAAACCGAGCGCGATATGGAACTGGAGTCGCCGTTTGATATCCTGGGGCTTTATCGCGGCATTGGCATGCCGTATCGCAGCGTTACCGCCCCGCAGCAGCACATCGACGTGATCCACCTTTACCGCCGCCCGATCCTGGACTACTGGTGCGAGACGGGCGAAAATCTGGCCGACATCGTCCGCCACGTCCTGATCCACGAGATCGGCCACCACTTCGGCTTCTCCGACGAGGATATGGAGGCGATCGACGCCGCCCCGGACGAGGACTGACTTCCATGGATATCGAACGCCTGTTCAAGCTGCACGAGGATTTGCCGCGTCAGGGACCGGGGGCCGACGCCGTGACCCAGGACGCCTTGACGCGGCTGAAGCCTTATCTGCCGGCCGATGCGAAGGTGCTGGACATCGGCTGCGGCGCCGGTGCCCAGACCATGGCGCTGGCGCGGGTGACCGGCGGGCGGATCGACGCGCTGGACGTCCACCGCCCCTACCTGGACCAGCTTCAGGCACGGGTGAAGGAAGCGGGCCTGGGATACCGGGTCAAGGCGCACGAGGCGTCCATGTTCGACCTCGACGACTTCGAGGCCGGCAGCTACGACCTGATCTGGTCGGAAGGCGCCATCTACATCATCGGCTTCGCCGACGGCCTGCGCCGCTGGCGCAAGTGGCTGACGCCCGGTGGCGTGATGGCGGTGACCGAATGCTCGTGGCTGACCGATGATCGCCCGCAGGAGGCCGCCCGCTTTTGGGCCGAGGGCTATCCGTCCATGGGCACTATTGACGAGAATCGCGCCACCGCCGAGCGCCAGGGCTACCGGGTGCTGGACGCCTTCCCCCTGCCGTCCTCGGCGTGGTGGGACGGCTACTACACGCCGCTGGCCGAGCGCGTCGCGGCGTTTCGGGAACAGCACGCCGGGGATGCCGAGTGGGCGGAAATCCTGGACCTGACGGCGATGGAAATCGACCTGTACCGCCGGTTCGGCGACAGCTACGGCTATGTGTTCTATCTGATGCGGCGAACGGACTGATTTCTATCGATAATCGCGGTGGCCACGCCTCACCGGGCGCCATCGCGGGGTGCTTAACCGGAAGGCTCGGTGTTTCGAGGGTTTCCGCAAGGCTCTGGCGGCACCTTGGGACAGCATTCGATCGGCGTC
>DASPMK010000096.1:0-2256 GCA_035627075.1 Azospirillaceae bacterium | reverse complement strand
TTATTTCCAGCAAGCGCTGGAAAAGCGGGATTTCGTGGTGAGCGGCTATATTATCGGGCGACGCTCCGGCAAGCCGATCATGCTCGCGGTCCAGCCGGTTCTGGAAGACGGTGAGATCAAGCTGCTTCTCGGCGTCGCCATCGATCTCGCGTGGTATGGGGGGTTGGCCAAGATCGCCAAGGCTCCCGATGCCCGCGTCGTGGTGCTGGATGGCTCGGGCACCATCCTTGCCCGTCATCCGGACCCGGAGGGGTGGGTCGGGCGCAACTTCGGCGACATGCCCTATATCCGCCGGATGCTGAGCGAGTCGGAGGGCGTCATCGAAGCGCCCAGCGCCGATGGGATCGACCGCATCTGGAGCTTCCAGCGGATCGGCGTCACCGATGCCCATATGGCGGTCGGTTTGCCGAGCGGGCCCATCATCGAGGCCGCCCGGCACGATCTCATGCGCAGCCTGGGCCTTCTTGCCCTGGCGGCGGCCGCGGTATTTCTGGCCTGTTGGGGGATGCTTCACGCGTCGGTTTTCCGTTGGCTTCGGGCGTTGCGCGACGCGGCGACGCGGATCGGCGGCGGCGACATGGAAGTGGCGATCGACGCGGCCGGGGCTCCGGACGAGATCGCGGTGGTTGCCGGCGCCTTCAACGAGATGTCCGGGCGCCTCAAGGCCCGCGAGGCCGAACTCAGGGGCGCCATCGAGGAGGCCAAGGCCGGCAATCGTGCCAAAGAGCAATTCGTGGCGACCATGAGCCACGAAATTCGGACGCCGATGAACGGTGTCATCGGCTTCACCAGCCTGCTGCTCGACAGCGATCTCAATCCGGAGCAGAGCCATTATGCTCAGCAGGTGCGTGATGCCGGCCGCTCGCTTTTGACCATCATCAACGATGTGCTGGATTTCTCGAAGCTGGAGGCCGGCAAGCTCACGCTCCAGAGTATCCCCTTCCATCTGGGCGGCCTGACAACACGCTGCGCCGATCTGGTTCAAGTCACCGCCGCCGAGAAGGGCTTGGCACTGGACGCCGTGGTGGCGCCCGAGGCTGCCGGCTGGGTCATCGGCGATCCCGATCGCCTGCGGCAGGTGCTGCTCAACCTCCTGGGCAACGCGGTGAAGTTCACCGACCACGGCGTCGTCAACCTCCGGGTATCGCGGGTTCCGGAAAGCCAAGGGGGCGGGCGCTACACCTTCGCCGTGACCGACAGCGGCGTCGGCATTGCCGAGAGCCGGTTGGGGGAGTTGTTCCAGCGTTTCAGCCAGATCGATCGGGGGCGGGGCGGCACCGGCCTGGGATTGGCCATCAGCCGGCAACTCGTCGAGATCATGGGCGGCGAGATCGGCGTCCAGAGCCAGCAGGGCATCGGCTCCACCTTCTGGTTTTCGATCCCCTTGCCATCGGCGGAGGCGCCGGGCCGTACCGATAATCCCTGCCGGGCCGCTCCGATCTCCGGTGCGAAGGGCATGACGCCGGCTCCCCGGCGCGTGCGCATCCTGTTGGCGGAGGATCTGGACATGAACCGTGAGCTGGCGGTGCGGATGCTGACCGGGGCGGGGCATGTGGTGGCCTCGGTGGAGGACGGGGCCAAGGCACTGGAAGCCGCGCGGACCGGGGAGTATGACCTGATCCTGATGGACGTCCACATGCCGGTCATGGACGGGCTGGAGGCGGCGACGGCCATCCGCGCCTTGCCGGCGCCGACCAACCATGTACCGATCGTGGCGCTGACCGCCGGCATCCTGCCCGCCGAGGTGGAGCGTTGCCGAAGCGCCGGCATGGACGACCATCTGGCCAAGCCGTTCGACAAGCCCGCCCTGCTGGCTGTCGTCGCTCGCTGGGCGCGGGTGGAGACGGCGGTGGTGGGACAGCCCTGAGGGCCGGTCTATTCCTCTTCGATGCCCTTCGGTGAACTGGCGGGCCCGGGATCAGAGGCCGGCTTGGCCGGCGCCTTGGCGGGTTTTTCCGGGGAGCGGGAGGCCCGCTCGAACTCGGGGAGATAGCAGGGCGGAGAGCTGCATTCGGGAATATCGTCGTCCTCGTCGGGAATCATCTCACGGTTTCCATCCGGCAAGCGGTTTCTCCAACAACCAAAACGCTCCTCTCAGGTTTCGGCCCAAACGTATTTGATCGAGGGGTCCTCGGCCTGCGCCGCCTTGATCTGGTCGCGCACCGGGATGGTCACCACCGTGCCGACGGCAACCTGCACGGCTCCCTTGCGATTGACCACATCGCGCGTGATCCGGGACGCCAGCGGCAACTCATT
>DASPMK010000095.1:0-4831 GCA_035627075.1 Azospirillaceae bacterium | reverse complement strand
AGGTCCTTGGCGAAGACGGAGGCGTTGGACAGGCGGTTGAACAGCGTCGACTTGCCGGCGTTGGTGTAGCCGACCAGGGCAACGACCGGGTACGGCACCTTGGCGCGCGCTTTGCGGTGCAGGCCGCGGGTGCGGCGCACGTCCTCCAGCTCTTTCCGGATGCGGGTGA
Organism: Azospirillaceae bacterium; assembly: GCA_035627075.1. Classification (GTDB taxonomy): domain Bacteria; phylum Pseudomonadota; class Alphaproteobacteria; order Azospirillales; family Azospirillaceae; genus DASPMK01. The sequence continues at coordinate 4,662 of DASPMK010000095.1, read as the reverse complement.
TCCGGTCGCCGATCAGGCGGCGGTCCATCTCGAGCTGCGATTCACCGGGGCCGCCGAGGAAGCCGAAGCCGCCGCGCTGCCGCTCCAGGTGGGTCCACGACCGCACCAATCGCGAACGTTGATAGGTCAGCGCCGCCAGTTCCACCTGAAGCTGACCTTCACGGGTTCGCGCGCGGGCACCGAAAATTTCCAAAATCAGGCCGGTCCGATCGATGACCTTGGCCTTGGTGTTCCTTTCCAGATTGCGCTGCTGAACCGGCGACAGCGCGTGGTCAACGATAATGAGGTCGGCCTCAAGATCGGACGCCAGTTGACGGATATGGTCCACCGTCCCGGAACCGAACAGGGTGGCCGGGGTCGGGCGGTTGACCTTGGCAACTTCGGCGTGGATCACATCGAGATCGATGGCGGCGGCAAGGCCCACCGCCTCTTCCAGACATCCTTCAGGGCTGCGGGACGCCTCGGCCTCCCGCAGCGCCGGATGGATCACCAGGGCGCGGCTCGCTGCCTGATTCGTCGGCAGGGCGGCACCGTCTTGAGGACCGTCAGCTATTTTCACCTTCCTTCGGCGGCTCGAACAATTGGATCGGATGCGCCGGCATCACGGTTGAAATTGCGTGTTTATAAACCAGCTGCGAATGGGCGTCACGCCGCAACAGCACTGAGAAATTGTCGAACCAAGTGATGATGCCCTGAAGCTTCACACCATTCACCAGGAAGACTGTCACTGGGGTCTTGTTCTTGCGAACGTGATTTAAGAAAACGTCCTGAACGTTTTGGCTTTTGTCGGACATGTTTATCGCCCCTTCATTCGATGTTCTTGGGGCTCCTCGCCAGAGCCCGTAACCAGCCGTTTCCGGTCCTTAGTCTCTTATATCCCCACCGTCCCGGCTGAAGTCGTGAAAGAAATGGTGTCGCCCAGGCGGCGCACCAAGGTACAGAGTGCATCGCAAGTGTCAAATCGATGCACCGGTGGAAAGCGGTCGCACGCCGCCTCGGCCTCCGGCCCCACGAAAACCGGCAGGCATCCTGCCCCATGTGCGCATTCCATGTCGATATCGGCGTCGCCGACGAACCACACGTCCCGGCAAGGTGTCAAGCCCGAGGGCTCCAACGCCATCAGCACCGGAGCCGGATCGGGCTTGTCGCGGACGGCGTCCGCCGCCCCCACCAGCCGGCCGAAGAACCGGGTCCAGCCCAGGGCGTCGGCCTCCTCGCGCAGGAATGTTCCCGTCTTGTTGGACACGACGCCGAGGTAGACCCCCCGCCCGGCCAGCGCCGTCAGCAGGGTTTCCGCCCCCGCCATTGGCCGCAGACGCTCGATGTGGATGGCAGCGAAGGTGTCGTAAAAGACGTCACGGGCCTCCTGCCAGCGATTCCCGAACATCCGCGGGAAGCTGTCGCGCAGCGACTGGCGTACCCGCGCGCGGGTTTCCTCCTCGGTCCATGGTGCATGCCCCATGGCCATCAGCGTCGCGCTCAGCGCCGCGTGGATGCAGCCCCAGGTATCGACCAGGGTGTTGTCCCAGTCGAACAACACGGCGCGCGGCAGGGTGGAGGGGGTGGCGCTCACGCCGGCACCTTGGCGTCCGCCGTAAGACGGCCGGATGCATAATCCAGATAGGCGTGGCGCAGTTTCATGGTCACCGCTCCGGGCTTGCCGTCACCGATCGGGGTGTCGTCGATGCGGGTGACCGGCAGGGCGAAAGTGGTGGCCGACGACAGGAAGGCTTCCCGAGCAGCCAGTGCCTCGGCCACGGTAAACGATCGCTCCTCGACCGTCAGCCCCAAGCCTCGCGCCAGCCGCAGCAGGGTCAGCCGGGTGACGCCGTTGAGAATCAGGTGCGACGGCGGCCGGGTCACCAGCACCCCGTCGGTGGTAATGATCCAGGCGTTGGAAGAGCACCCCTCGGTGACGGTGCCGTCCTCCGCCAACTGCCACGCCTCGAACGCACCAGCCTCCACTGCCCGCTGCTTGCCCAGCACCTGGGCCAGCAGACCGACAGTCTTGATGTCGCGCCGTTGCCAGCGGATGTCGGGGATGGTGATGACACGCACACCGCTTGTCAGGTTCACCGGCGTGGCGAAGGAGGCCACCCGTCGGGTCGTAACGACAAGCGTGCTGCGGGTCTTATTCGGAAACTTGAAATCGCGCGGCGCCACGCCGCGGGTGACCTGCATATAGACCAGCCCGTTCTCCAGACCGTTGCGGCGGACCACTTCCCGGATCACCATCTCCAGCGACCGCCGCCCCATGGGCGCCGCTATCCGAAGTTCGGACAGCGAGCGGTCGAGACGATCGAAATGCCCCTCCGCATCGACGAGGCGACCACCGACTACGGTGACGACTTCGTAGACGCCATCGGCGAACTGGTAGCCGCGATCCTCCACATGCACCATGGCATGGGCGTGGGAAACGTATTGGCCATTGACATAGGCGAGGCGAGCCATCTGATCTTGCGCTTGATCGTTGGACAAGGAGGGTTACGGGAACGGTCAAAAGAATTCAAGCCGAACCGCGAACATCTTCTCAACCTTCTTCACCTGCCCGGCAGCGGCGAGGATGATAACGCGGTCGTGCGGCTTGATAACGGTTGTGGGACGCGGTGTGATCACCTCCTCGCCGCGTACTATGGCGCCGATGATAACCCCGGAGGGCAGGCCGACGCTCTTCAGGGGCGTATTGATAAGCGTGGAGGTTTCCAGCGCTTCGGCTTCGATCACCTCGGCGAAGCCGTCGCGCAGGGAATGCACCGCCCGGATGCGGCCCCGACGCACATGCTGGAGGATAGTGGAAACCGTAATGGTGCGCGGGCTTACCACCGCGTCGATACCCAACGTGGACACCAAAGACGCATAGGTGTTCTTATTGATGAGCGTAATCACCCGTCGGCAGCCATACCGCTTGGCCAGCAGCGAGGCCAGGATGTTGCCCTCGTCGTCATTGGTAACGGCGACCACCGTCTCGGTGGTTTGGACGTTCGCCTCCTCCAGGATCTCGGGGTCCAATGCATCGCCATGCAGCACCATGGACCGCGACAGCCGTTGAGCGATGTATTGTGCCCGCTCCCGGTTAACTTCGATGATGCGGGCCGACACCTGAGGATATCTTTCCTCGATTTCCTCGGCCAGACACAGGCCGATGTTGCCGCCGCCCAGGATGATGATCCGCCGCGCCTCACTCTCCTCGTGACCAAATGCCGCCATGGCGCGGTCGAGATGCCGGCTGTCGCAGACGAAATAAACCTCGTCCCCGGGCAACATCTGGTCGTCGCCCGTGGGAATGATCGGCCTGTCGCCTCGCAGAATGGCCACAACCTCGATGTTGAGGTCGGGAAACAACCCGGTAAGCTGGCGCAAGGGGGTGTGGAGGATAGGGCAAGTTTCGGCGCATAACACACCGACCACCCGCACCTTGCCGCCGGCCAACGGGATCATGTCGAAGGCGCCGGGGGCCTGGAGCCGGCGCCCAATGGCCCGCGCCACCTCGATCTCGGGCGAAATGATTACGTCGATCGGCAGATGCTCGCGCGAAAACAGGTCGGCCCAGATCGGCTTCAGATAATTCTGGTTGCGCACCCGCGCGATCTTGGTGGGCACGTCGAACAGCGAGTGCGCCACCTGACAGGCGATCATGTTGACCTCGTCGGTCTGGGTGACCGCTATGATCATGTCCGCCTCGGCGGCGCCAGCCTCCTCCTGAACATTGGGATGGGCCGCGTGACCGACCATGGCCTGCACGTCGAGGGTATCGCCGATCTTCTGGATCAATTCCGGCGACCGATCGATAATCGTGACGTGGTTGCTCTCCGACGCCAGATAGCGGGCAATATTGAATCCCACCTGACCGGCGCCGCAGACGATCACCTTCATGGTACTCGCCCCGCACAAGGTCGCTTGGCTCGTCCCCTCACGGGTTCGACCAGCCTGAAGGATTCTCTATCACCAAGCGGCCGGCTCGGGAACCTGTACGCCCGACTAGGGCCTGTTGACATTCAGGTGCCGTAGGGGATTTCCTTGGGGTGGAAAATTTGATTCAAGGCCTCCACAAGGGGGGTGGCCTTGGATCGGATGGTGCTGCGTAACGATCAATCAATGGGAGCGCATGGCTCCCCTTCTTCCCGGCAAAGCCGGCGATCCGGGACGCACGGTGGCGGACAACCGGCGTTTCCTGGAAGCGGTGTTGTAGATTGTCCGGGTCGGCGCGCCGTGGCGAGACCTTCCCGCGCATTCCGACCCCTGGAACTCGGTCTTCCAACATTTTCGACGATGGGCCAAGGCCGGCGTGTTCGAACGGGTCTGTGCCGCCCTGTCGGCCGACGCCGATTTCGAATACGTCATCATCGATGGAACCCTCGTCCAGGTAGTGGTATAAATGGCGTCATCTCATCAAGAATTTCTTCTGTAAGCTCAAAGAGTTCCGACGAATCGCCACCCGCTACGACAAAACCGATATCAGCTTCGCCGCCGTTATCAATCTTGTCGGTATCATCTTGAATACCCGATGAATGTCAGTAGGCCCTAGGGACTGTTAGCGCTTGAAACTGTTGGACCTCCCAGGAAATGACCGGAGGTCAGCGATGAAGGTCCTGAGCGATGCCCAATGGGCGGAATTGGAACCGCTGATCGAGGCCTGTCGGCCTCGGGGCAAGACGCCGCCGC
>DASPMK010000094.1:0-8463 GCA_035627075.1 Azospirillaceae bacterium | reverse complement strand
CGTCATGCTGGAGAACATCGTCCGCCACATGGAAGAAGGCATGAAGCCGTTCGAGGCCGCCCTGAAGGGTGCCCGCGAAATCGGCTTCACCATCATCTCCATCACCCTGTCGCTGGTGGCGGTGTTCATTCCCATCTTCTTCATGGGCGGCGTGGTCGGCCGACTGTTCCGCGAGTTCGCCTGGGTGGTCACGCTGGCCATCGGCGCCTCGGCCTTCGTGTCCTTGACGCTGACGCCGATGCTGTGCGCCCGCTTTCTCACGCCCCAACAGCACGGCCGAAAGGAGAACTGGTTCGGCCGCGTGCTGGAGGCCGGGTTCGAGGCGGTGCATGGATTTTACGCCCGCACCCTTGACTGGTGCCTCAATCATCGCGGCGTGATGCTGGCAGTGATGCTGGCGACCGTCGTCGGCACGATCCAGTTGTTCCAGGCCATCCCCAAGGGTTTCTTCCCGACCGAGGATACCGGCCAGCTCCAGGTTTCGACCGAGGCCGCCGCCGACATCGGCTTCCCCGCCATGGCCGAGCGCCAGCAAAAGGCGGCGGCGATCATCCTGGCCCATCCGGCGGTGGCCTACGTCACCTCGTCGGTGGGATCGGGCGGGATCTCCAGCACCGTCAACGCCGGCCGCATGTTCGTGACCCTGAAGCCGCGCGGCGAACGCCCTTCGGCGTCCGAGGTGGTCCAGCAATTGCGCCGCCAACTCTCCGGCATTCCCGGCTTCAGCGTGTTCATGCAGCCGGTGCAGAATTTGCGCGTCGGTGGCCGCTCGTCCAAGAGCATGTACCAGTACACCCTCCAGGGCCTCGACCTTGATCAACTGCGGGCATGGTCGGACCGGCTGATGGGGGCGATGAGTGCCACACCGGGCTTGCAGGACGTCACCACCGACCTCCAGCTCAATAATCCGCAGGCCTACGTCCACATCGACCGCGCCAAGGCCGCCATGCTGGGGGTCCAGGTGGACGAGGTCCGCGCCACCCTGTACAGCGCCTTCGGCACGCGGCAGATTTCCACCATCTATACCCCGGCCAACGACTACGCCGTGATTTTGGAGCTTGACCCGCGCTACCAGGAAGACGCGGGTGCCCTCTCCAAGATCTACGTGCGCGGCGACACCAACCGGCTGATCCCGCTGGACGCGTTCGCGCGGGTGGAGCGCACGGCCGGGCCTTTGACCGTCAACCACCAGGGCCAGCTTCCGGCCGTCACCCTGTCGTTCAATCTTGCCCCCGGCGTCTCGCTGGGCGAGGCGGTGGAGGCGATCCACGGGGCGGAGCGGTCCATCGGCCTGCCCGCCTCCATTTCCACCGGCTTCGCCGGCACCGCCCAGGTGTTCCAGGATGCCCAGGCCAGCCAGGGCCTGCTGCTGCTGGCGGCGATCCTGGTGATCTACATCGTGCTGGGGGTGCTGTACGAAAGCTTTCTCCACCCCATCACCATCCTGTCGGGCCTGCCCTCGGCGGCGGTGGGGGCCCTGGCGACCCTGATGCTGTTCGGCCAGGAACTCAGCGTCATCGCCATCATCGGCATCCTGATGCTGATCGGCATCGTCAAGAAGAACGCCATCATGATGATTGACTTCGCCATCCAGGCGCGGCGCGACGGCGGCCTGGCCCCGCTGGACGCCATCCGGCAGGCGTGTTTGTTGCGCTTCCGGCCCATTATGATGACCACCATGGCGGCGCTGATGGGAGCGCTGCCCATCGCCTTGGGTGAAGGGGCAAGCGCCGAACTGCGCCAGCCCCTGGGCTTGGCGGTGGTCGGCGGCCTTGTCGTCTCGCAGCTTTTGACACTCTACATCACGCCGGTGCTGTACCTGTGGCTGGAGGACCTCAGCCGCCTCGCCGCCCCGCGCAAGGTGGCGCCGGTGGAGCACGCTCCGGCGGAGTAAGGCGAACGGGATCTTCTCCCGGTCTGGCGGGCGCGGGATCCGGGACCAACTCCCCCGCCGGACCCTGGGCTCCTGTGCGCCCAGGGCGCTCTCTCGCAGGACGCCGCTGATCAGCCCGTCCCCCCAATTCCTGCATAGCTCCCCCCGGGGGAAGCGTGTAGGGTGCCCACTCAAGGTACGTATTACGAGACGGAACAAGACACATGGCGGGCAGCGTCAACAAGGTGATCCTGGTCGGCAATCTGGGCAAAGACCCTGAAATCCGGACCATGCAGAACGGTGGTCGGGTGGCCTCGTTCAACTTGGCCACCAGCGAAACCTGGAAGGACCGCGCGTCGGGCGAGCGCAAGGAAAAGACCGAGTGGCATCGGGTGGTGGTGTTCAACGAGTCGCTGGTCGGTGTGGTCGAGCGCTTCGTCAAGAAGGGCTCCAAGGTCTACGTCGAAGGCCAACTCGAAACCCGCAAGTGGACCGACCAGTCGGGCCAGGAACGCTACACCACCGAGGTGGTGCTGAAACAGTACCGCTCCGAGTTGACCTTGCTCGACAGCAAGGGCAGCGGCGAAGGCAGTGGCTACGGCGGCGGTAGTGGCTATGGCGGCGGTTATGACCGTGGTGGTTCGCCCGGACCGCGCGACCAGGGGCAACAGGGCCGGAGCGGCCCGCCGGACGACCTGGACGACGAAATCCCCTTCTGAAGGGTGGTCAACGACGAGTGTAAACAAAGATCCGGATTTTCCATTCGGATCAATGCGTTAAAAAAATAAACCATACCGAAGGCGGTTGATGGAAGCCATCAACCGCCTTCGGTATTATCCCTTCGCGGCTTCGCCCACCTCCTCCTCAACTCTGCCGCGTACGGTCCGGCGCAGGGTCATCACCGGGATCAGCGCCGTCGCGGTAAACGCCAGCAGCACGAACGGCAGCATCGCCAGGAATACCGGATGCAGCGCGGATGCGATGGCGGCGCGCAGGGCCTCCACCGCCCCCCCAGGCAATCCCGCCATGGCCACCGGGTCCAGCGCCAGTCCGGCGCGGGTGGCGAGGTTGCCCCCCTGGGGCAGCGCCGCCTGAACCTCGTCGGGCAAGGCGGACAAGGTGCCTGCCAGGGTGTGGTTCAGCGTGGTGCCCAGGATGGAGATTCCCACGCTCGACCCGATGGAGCGGAACAGCAACACGGTAGAGGTGACGACCCCCAGGTCCTGCCAGTCCACCGCGTTCTGGGCCACCAGCACGTAGGACTGCATCACCGCCCCCAGCCCCAGGCCCAACACCACCATGGAGCCCACCACCTCGGTATAGCTGGAACCATGGTCAAGTTGCGCCAGCAGCCAGACGCCGCTCCCCATCACCACCGTGCCGGCCAGCTGGATCGGCTTGTACCGCCCGGTGCGGCTGATCAGGAAACCCGACAGGCCGCTCACCAGCACGATGGCCAGAGTCATCGGCGTCAGGACCGCCCCGGCCTCGGCCACGCTGGCGCCCAAGGCGCCCTGCACGAACATCGGTGTATAATAGATGGCGCCGAACATGGTCATGGCGATGGCCATGTTGGCGACCGCCGCCGCCATCACCGCCCGGCTGCGCCACAGGCGCGGCGGGATCACCGGTTCGGACGCCCGGCGTTCGGCCCGCACGAACACCACCAGCGCGATGGCGGCCACGGCATAAAGACCCAGGATCACCGGCGAGTCCCAGGAATACTCGCTGCCGCCCCACACGGTGGCGAGCAGTCCGGCGGTCAGCGCCACCGTCAACGACACGAAGCCGGCAGCATCGATGGAGTGGGGCCGCCGCTCGAACGGCAGGCGCATGAACGGAATGACGAAAGCCAGGACCAACAGGCCCAGCGGCACGTTGAGGAAGAACAGCCAGCGCCAGCCGACATGCTCGGCGATGGTGCCGCCCAGGAACGGTCCGATGATCGAGGCCAGCGCGAACATGCCGCCCATCATCCCCTGGTACTTGCCGCGCTCGCGCGGGGGGACGAGATCGCCAATCACCGCCTGCGACAGTGGGATGATGGTGCCCATGCCAAAGCCTTCCAGCACCCGGCCCAGAATGAACAGGCCCAGCCCCTGCGCCGATCCCGCCACCACCGAGGACACGATGAACACCATGATCCCGGCGACGTAGAAGCCCTTGCGGCCATAAAGGTCCGACAGCTTGCCGACGATCGGCACGATGACGGTGGAGGCGAGCAGTGCGGAAACGGCGATCCAGCTGTAATGCTGCATGGCGCCCAGGTCGGCGACGATGCGCGGCATGGCCGGAGCGATGATGGTCTGGCTGACGGCGGCGACGAACAGCCCCAGCATCAGGCCGGCGAACACCATCTTGCGGTTGACCGGCGGCGCGGCGTCCCGGCGCTCGTCCATGGTTCCACCCTGCATGTGTGTGATCCCTCGCGCGTCCCAACAGCGACGGCGGGCTAAACTAGCAACCCGTCCCACCGCTTGCCAGCCTGCCGTCACTCATCAGGGTTGCGCCGGACCAGCAGCCTGCTGCCGCGCAAGACGTCCGGCGGCTCAGGCTCCGCCCCTGACCTCCTCCACCATCCGCTCCAGGGCACCGACGTCGCGGATCACCAAGGTGTCGGCGCGGCGCTTGACGATGCCGTCGCGGGCAAGATCGGACAGCACCCGCGCCACCGTCTCCCGCGTCGTGCTGACGCGGGCGGCGATATCGGAGTGTGCCGGCACGGGTGCGATCACCGCCGTGCTGTTCCCCTTCATTCCCGGCTTGGCCAACCGCAGCAGTTCCGCCTGGACGCGGTTGTTGGCGGCCAGCGTGGACAGGTCCATGATGCGGGCCGTTGCCGCCCGCACCACGGCGGCCAGCCGTTTCATCACCTGCCACGCCAATTCCGGGTGGCGCGTCAACAGCTCCTGAAACGCCCTGGGACCCAGGAAGGCGATCAGGCTGTCGGCAACCGCCACCACCGAGGCCGAGCGCCGGCCGCCGTCAATGGCCGACAACTCGCCAAAGAAGCCGCCCGCCGGCACGTCATCAAAGCTGACTTCCTTGCCCGACAGCGAGTGGTTGACCACCCGCACCCGCCCCAGCACCACGAAACAGATGTCGCGCCCCTCGCCGAGGTGGTCGGTGATCTGCTCCTCCGTCCGGTAGCGCCGGAACCGGCATTGCCGCGCCAGGGCGGCACGCTCCACCGGGGTCAGCGGCTTCAACAGCTCAATCGGGTCGAGCGAGGATATCGGGTGATCGGCCATCGGCGCCCTCCACCGTCCAGTCGGCACGGCCACTCATGAAAACCCGCCGGCCCGCCGACTGTCCGCGCCGTACTCCCAAAGAGTGCCGACGATGTGATCCCGCTCACACCGATCAAAGCTAACGACGAGTAAATCATCCCCATCGCCATGGCGTAACAGTACAGACCAAACCAAAACAGGGAGGATTTTTCCATGCGCTCCACCTACACCTACGAAGAAACCTTGGCCGCTTCCGAAAAAATCAACTGGCAGGTCGAAGACCTGATCGGCGAAAATCACGACCTCGACTTCACTAAGCCATTCCTGCCGGAATCGCTGGCCCGCGTCACCCCCCTGGACTTCCTGACGCTCCGCGAACGGGTGGTGCTGAACCAGATTCGCGGCCACGGCTATCTCTACATGTTCGGTCTGGTCGAGGAGTTCATCCTGCCCTTCGTCCTCGACCATGCCCGGCCGCAGCTCGGCGGCGACGACACGCGGACGCGGGCCTTCCTGGGCTTCGCGGCCGAAGAAGCCAAGCACATCCACCTGTTCAAGCGCTTCCGCGCCGCCTTCACCGACAACTTCGGCGTGGAGTGCGCGGTGATCGGCCCGCCCTCGGCCATCGCCGGAGCCGTGCTGGCCCACGATCCCCTGGCGGTGGCACTGATCACCCTGCATATCGAGTGGATGACCCAGCGCCACTATCTCGACAGCATCCGTGACGACCAGTGTCTCGACCCGCGGTTCAAAAGCCTTCTGAAGCACCATTGGATGGAGGAGGCGCAGCACGCCAAGCTCGATACCCTGATGGTCGAGGCCCTGGCCGAGGGGCGCGACGCCGCCGCCATCATGAGCGCCACCCAGGAGTATCTGGAAATTGGCGGCATGTTTGACGCCGGCCTGAAAACCCAGACGGAGTTCGACCTCGACAGCTTCGAACGGGCCACCGGCCGCCGGCTGTCCCCGACCGAGCGCGAAACCTTCATGACGACGCAGCACCAGGCCAACCGCTGGACGTTCATCGGTAGCGGCATGACCCATCCGAAGTTCGTCCAGACGCTGGACCATCTGTCGCCGGAAGCCGGGGATATGGTCAGCCGCGTCGCCCCGGCCTTCCGCTGATCGTTCCGGGGGAGACACCCGATGTACGTCTGTATCTGCAACGCCCTGTCGGACAGGCAGGTGTCTCCCCTGGCCGATCAGGGCGTCCGCCAGCCCTCGGCCGTCTACCGGCACTTCGGCTGCACCCCCGGTGCGGCAAGTGCGTCCCCGACATCCTGGCGATCCTGCGGGATCGGGACCCTACAAAAAAGGCCAATGCGGTCAACGGGGTGGACCGCAACTAGCCCCTCATAGTCGTTGATGGAAGGAAGCGAAGCCCGGATGATGAACCCCTAGAGCCCAGATCACTCAAAACTGGAGCAAAGCCTCGGCACAGCACCGCAGGCTTGCTCTCTTTTTTGCGAGGCGGCGGGAGAAGAGCGATGCCCCAGAGCATGTTCGAGCGCTATGGCGGCTTCGCCGTCGTCCGCAAGATCGTCTCGGAATTCTATGACCGCATCCTCGATGCACCGAACCTCCAGGGATACTTCGCCAACGTCGAGATGCGGCTTCTCATCGATCACCAGACCAAGTTCATCGCCCAGATGATGGGCGGCCCGGCCTCCTACACCAACGACACCCTGCAACGCGTCCACGCCCATCTCGGCATCGGCCACGCGGATTTCCTGGAGATGGCTGACATCCTGCGCGAGACGCTGGAGGATTTCGACTTGCAGCAGGCCGACATCGACCTCGTCTACCGCGAGGTGATGCGGCGCGAGCCCTACATCGTCGCCCGTCGATAAAAGGAGGAACCCCGCCCATGCCGGCCGACCTCCCCCACCAGATCCTCCAGCAGATCAACCTCGGCGTCGCGGTGGCGGAGCTCGACAGTTTGATGATCATGCAGGAGAACGCCTGCTTTTTTCGCTGGTTTCCCTCCCAGGGCGATGCGGCGGAAACCCTGCCGGCCCGTCTGCCGGCCCTGGACGCCACCCGCCTGCACACGCAGTTGGGGCGTGGCCGGGCCTACAGCCTGGAAACCGAAATCAAGAACGGCCCGCGCACCACCAGCCTCCAGATCGAGATGCGCCGTCTTCAACTCGGGGACGGGGATTTCATCCTCGTCGAGTGCCGGGACATCACCAAGCGGAAGGAGGCCGAGTATATGCTCGACTCCTATTCCCGGATGGCCGAACGCAATGCCCGTGAGCTTCAACGCGAAAAGGAGCGGGTGGAAAAGCTGCTGCTGAACGTCATGCCGCGGTCGGTCTATCAGGAACTCAAGGATTTCGGCACCACCACGCCGCAGCGTTTCGACTCCGCTTCGGTGATGCTGCTCGACTTCGTGGGTTTCACCGAGATGGCGGTGGCCCACGACCCGGCGGCCACGGTGGCCGAACTGAACGACATCTTCACCGCCTTCGACCGCATCGTCGAGTTGTTCGACTGTGAGCGCATCAAGACCATCGGCGACGCCTACCTCGCGGTATCCGGCATTCCGGACGCCAACACCGACCACGCCCAGAACATCGCCAAGGTGGCGTTGCGCGCGCGGCGCTACCTGGAACGCCGCAATCTGGCGCACCCCCACCAGTGGCGCTGCCGCATCGGCATCCACGCCGGTCCGCTTATCGGGTCGCTGGTCGGTGTGCAGAAATACGTCTACGACATCTTCGGCCCGGCGGTGAACATGGCCGCGCGCCTCGAACAGCACGCCGAGCCGATGCAGATCCTGCTGTGCGAGGAAACGTGCGGGCTGATCGGTAACGAGTTCCGCGTGAGCGAAGTCGGCGAGATGGCGCTTCAGGGCTTCGGATCACGCCGCCTTTACGCCCTCATCGAGGAACGCGGCCGCTAACGCTCTGCCCTTCGTCATCCACCAGTTCGCTGCGGCCGATCCGCCGCAAGGACACCTCCAGCCGCCTGTCGTCCTGGCGGATGTCCTGGAGCGTCCGGTAAGTGAAATTGACGTGGGCCTCGGCGGCGGCGCGGGCCTTGTCAGCCTCGCCGGCCAGCACGGCATCGGCGATGGCAAGGTGTTGGCGCAACAAAAGGTCGCGCACGCCGGCCCGGATGTAAAGGCTGTTGCGGTTGTAGAACACGTCGTTGCGCAGCATCTCCGACAGTGACCGCATGATGTGCAGCATCACCACGTTGTGCGCCGCCTCGTAGATCGCCAGATGCAGGTCGGCGTCGACGTCGGCTTCTTCCGACGGGTCCTCCTTGCCGTGCGCCTCCCTCATCCGCCCGGCGCAGGCCAGGATGGCGGCGCGGTCCACGTCGGTGGCCCGTTCGGCGGCCAAGGCGGCGGCG
>DASPMK010000093.1:0-7001 GCA_035627075.1 Azospirillaceae bacterium | reverse complement strand
CTCGATGGTGCGCGTGCCCGCCTCGCCCTCGACCTTGAGGCGGATGAGGCTTTGGTAATCGGCCGCCTCCTCCCGCTTGGTTTCGGTGATCTTGATGCCGCGCTCCCGCGCGATGACCGGGGCGTTGACCATGTTGACGCTATCGAGCAGCGGGGCCAGCAGGCCCTTTACCACGATGGCGGTCAGCGGCTTGGTATTCAGTTCGCCGACGTGGCCCTCGTACTCGATGGTGATGGACGAGATCCCCGCCCGCGCGATCTGGCCGGCGAAACCGCCGACCTGCTCGGCCAGCTTCATGTAGGGGCGCAGCTTCGGCGCGTCTTCGGCCGACACCGACGGCATGTTGAGCGCGTTGACGACGGCGCCGGTCACCAAGAAGTCGGCGATCTGCTCGGCCACCTGCAAGGCGACGTTCTCCTGTGCCTCGGAGGTCGACGCCCCCAGGTGCGGGGTGCAGATCACCTGCTCCATGCCGAACAGGATGTTGTCCTTGGCCGGCTCGACGGCGAAGACGTCGAAGGCGGCCCCGGCGACGTGACCGGACTCGATGGCCGCCTTCAGGTCGGCCTCGACCACGAGGCCGCCGCGGGCGCAGTTGATGATGCGCACGCCCTTCTTGCAGCGGGTGAGCGCCCTGGCGTCCAGCAGGTTTCTGGTCTGCTCGGTCAGCGGCGTGTGCAGGGTGATGAAGTCGGCACGCGGCAGAAGCTGGTCCAGTTCCACCTTCTCCACACCCATCTCCGCCGCGCGCTCCGGCGACAGGAACGGGTCGAAGGCGATGACCCTCATCTTCAGGCCCAGCGCCCGGTCGGCGACGATGGAACCGATGTTGCCGCAACCGATCACGCCCAGGGTCTTGCCGGTCAGCTCGACACCCATGAAGCGGTTCTTTTCCCACTTGCCGGCGTGGGTGGAGGCGTTGGCCGCCGGGATCTCGCGGGCCAGCGCGAACATCATGGCGATGGCGTGCTCGGCGGTGGTGATGGAGTTGCCGAACGGCGTGTTCATCACCACGACACCGCGCGCCGTGGCGGCGGGGATGTCGACGTTGTCGACACCGATGCCGGCGCGGCCGATCACCTTCAGGTTGGCCGCCTGCTCCAGGATGTCCTTGGTGACCTTGGTGGCGGAGCGGATCGCCAGACCATCGTACTGGCCGATGATGGCCTTCAGCTCATCGGGCTTCAGGCCGGTCTTGACGTCGACCTCGACGCCGCGTTCCTGGAAAATTTCCACGGCACGCGGCGACAGGCTATCGGAAATAAGGACTTTCGGCATTGTTCTTCGATTCCTCAGCCGGCCTTGACGGTGGCGAACGCCCAGTCGAGCCAGGGCAGGAGCGCCTCGATGTCGGCGTTCTCGACGGTGGCACCACCCCACACGCGCAGACCCGGAGGGGCATCGCGGTAGGCACCGATGTCGAGAGCCACGCCCTCCTTCTCCAGGAGAGACACCATCTTCTTGGCGAACTCGGCCTGACCGGCGGCGTCCAGCGACGCCACGGCCGGGTCGACGATCTTCAGGCAGATCGAGGTGCAGGAGCGGGTCGCCGGCACCGATGCCAGGAAGTCCACCCACTCGGTCTTGGCCGACCAGTCGGCGAAGGACTTGAGGTTGGCTTCGGAGCGCGCGATCAGGCCTTTCAGGCCACCCACGCCCTGGGCCCACTTCAGCCCGTCAAGGGCGTCCTCGACCGCCAGCATCGATGGCGTGTTGATGGTTTCGCCCTTGAAGATGCCTTCGTTGATCTTGCCGTCCTTGGTCATGCGGAAGATCTTGGGCAGCGGCCACGCCGGCTTATACGACTCCAGCCGCTCGACGGCACGCGGCGACAGCACCAGCATGCCGTGTCCCCCCTCGCCGCCCAGCACCTTCTGCCAGGACCAGGTGACCACGTCGAGCTTCGGCCACGGCAGGTCCATGGCGAAGGCGGCCGAGGTGGCGTCGCAGATGGTCAGCCCCTGACGGTCGGAGGCTATCCAGTCGCCGTCCGGCACGCGCACGCCCGAGGTGGTGCCGTTCCAGGTGAACACCACGTCACCGGCGAAGTCCACCGAGGACAGGTCCGGCAGTTCGCCATAAGGCACCTGCTTGGTGGTGACGCCCGACAGCTTGAGCTGCTTGGTCACGTCGGTCACCCAGTCCTTGCCGAAGCTTTCCCAAGCCAGCATGGTGACGGGTTTGGCGCCCAGCAGCGACCACAGCGCCATCTCGACGGCGCCGGTATCGGACGCCGGCACGATGCCCAGGCGATAGCCGTCGGGCAGGCCCAGGATGGCGCGGGAGAGGTCGATCACCTCCTGGAGCTTGGCCTTGCCCTGCTTGGCGCGGTGGGAACGGCCGAGGAAGCCGTCCTTCAGCGCATCCAGCGACCAGCCGGGACGCTTGGCGCAGGGACCGGAAGAAAAATAGGGAGAGTTCGGCCGGACAGTCGGCTTCGGCGGGATGGTCATGAAGCTATTCCTTACAGAATAGAGCGACCCGTTGGGGGGTCGTGGCCCGCCGCCGACAGTAGGAATATGACGCCGGTGCGTCAATCACCCGTTATACGGGAATGCCCGAATTTCAGGCAGACGCGATGTCGCAGGGGATCAGCGGCCCGCCGGGTTAAGAAGAGTGCGCAGATTCAGCACCGCCTCCGCCCGTTCCCGCTCATCCTTGCACTTGCCGAGATAAGCCGGCAGGAATTTCGGGTTCTTGACCTCGCGGCTGACGATCTCCGACACGAAGGCGCGGGCGCGCCCGTCCACCATGGGCAGGGCGCCGGTGACCCGCACCAGCGCCAGCACCCGGTCGATATAGGTGCGGTTCTGGGCGTTCAGGATGTCGGTTTTGAAGATGTCGAGCACCGCCGTGTCCAGCGCGGTGATGATCTCCCCTTTGACGTCGCTGTCGAGCGGCGACCCCGCCAGCAGGCGCTGCAGTTCGACCAGCGGGCTCAGCGCGTTCAGCCGCGTGCCGCCGTCGCGCATGGCCTGACGGACCACGTCGTCGGGGGCGAAGAAGGCCCGGAAGAATTTGCAGACGAGCCCACGGTTGGCTTCGCCGGGGGTCAGCACCATGATCCGCGCCAGCATCTTCACCTTGTCGACGATGCGCTGCTGGGTCGACAGACAGCCGCTCACCGACTCCGGGGTCAACGCCCGGCCGGCGCGCAGCTCGAAGGCCAACTGAAGCTCTTCGTCACGGGCCAGATCGGCGGAGATTTCCGCCATGTGACGGAAGGTGGTCGCTACCGCATCGAGTTCGGTCAGCAGGTCGGCGCCCGAAACCATCGGCACGCGCGAATGCGCCTCGCGCAGCAGGCGCCGGCGCACCACGGCACGGGTGCGCGGCAGACCGCCCTGGGCCAGAAGCCAGTTGATCGCCTGGATACCCGGCGGATTGTTGCCGCGCGGCACGGTGTAGCGCCCGACGCAGAAGTCGGCGATGGTCCGCATCATCTGGGGACGCCCCCCCCCTTCGTCGATGATCTCGCGGTAGGGGCCATGCATCTGGAAGATTTCGGCCAGCATCGAATCGAGCAGGCGCAGATGCCGCGGCTCCAACTCCGGCTCGACAAGGCCGCCGATGAGGTCGAGCTTCGCCAGCCACGACTCGGCGGGCAACAGGTAGGCCGCGAAACATCGGTACAACTGGTAAGCCAGGGCTTCGCCGCTGTAATAGCGCGCCTCGAAGGCGCGGTAGACGGCGAGGAACCGACCGGGCTCCAACCGGGGCGGCGCCAGGCGCTCGGTGTCGGTCCGGACCTGGGCCACGGCGTTGGCCGCCAATTGCATCAGATCCTTGAATACCACCGCCGAAGATTGGTTGGACACGCGCGCCTGGATCACCGCCAGCTTTTGCATCATGCCCTGGATATAGGTGCCGGCGCTGTCGAGATTGACGAAGTGGCGGTCGGAGTGCAGGACTTCGATGGTGGTGAGGCGCTTCTCCTCAAGATACCTGGCGAGGTGGGCGCGAAGATCGTCGCGGGAGCGTTCCTTATAAAGGTCCTCGATGAGCTTCCAGGCGCCCACATGCTCCGTTTCGGTAACGGCCAGCAGCGGGTCGCTTTCGACGACACCGTCCTGAAAGCGTTTGAAGACGATGATGCTGTCGATGAACTCGTGATCGACGTAATGGCGCACCCGCGCCACCCGGTAGCCATCGACGGTCCTGTTGCCGAGAACCTGCTCACCGGCCGAAATGGCGTCTTCCTTACCCTCCCACGCCTTGACCCGATACCAGGCACCGGAACGAAAGGAGTGCAGCTCGTAAAGGACGCGGACTTCGCCGCCCATGTGGTTCACGCTCTTCACGGCATCAGACCTTCACGCTCCGGATAACCACCGGCTCACACCCGCGCAACTCCAGTAGGAACGACCGACAACATAAAACTAAAATTTGGTCGGGGCAAACATGATGATTCCCGCTGCGACGGTTTGCATCACGGGAATTTTTTGCCGATTTGGACTCAAAACAGTCGCCAATATCAACAAACAACCCGTTCGAAATGCCGGACATCCGCCAGGGGGGTGTGGTTGTAAGCGGGGATTTCAACGAAGCCGAGCGCCTCGTACAAGGCGCAGGCCTCGTGCAATCGGGCCAGAGTGTCCAGACGCATGCGGGTGTAGCCCAGGTCGCGGGCGGCATCGATAATGGCCTCGGCGAGGCGGCGACCGAGCTTCATCCCTCGAAACTTCGGCCGGACATAAAGGCGCTTCATCTCGCAAGCAGGGCCGTCGAGGGGGCGCAAGGCCACACAACCCGCCACCCGGCCGCCGACGCGAGCCAGCAGCAGGCGCCCGCGGGGCGGGCCATAGCCACCGGGCAGCGATGCCAGTTCCTGATCGAAGCCCTGGAAGCACAAGGAAAACCCCAGGGACTGGGCGTACTCCCCGAACAGCGCGCGGACGTGGGCGATATCCTCCTCGCCGGACGCGATGTCCAGCGATACGCCCGTATCCTCAGACATCAATCATCCCCTCCAGATACAGCGCGGCCGAGCCGGTTATGAAGACCCGGTCACCGGACAGACGGCAGGACAGCGCCCCGCCACGCCCCGACACCTGCCGCGCCTCCAGAACCGAGCGGTCAAGCCGCTCGGCCCAATAGGGGACCAGGGTGCAATGGGCCGACCCGGTGACGGGATCTTCGGGGATACCCTGCCGCGGTGCAAAGAAGCGCGAGACGAAGTCCACCGTATCGCTTTTGGCGGTCACACAGACGGCGAAGACATCCAGGGCGGCCAGCTTCGTCATGTCGGGCTTCAAGTTCCGGACCACCTCCTCGGAGTTGTAGACCACCACAAGATCGCGGGCCATCAGGGTGGCGCGGGGCTCCGGCCCGCCCAGCGCCTCGAAGAGCCCCGCCGGCGGCAGGCAGGGTTTGGGCGGCCGGGCCGGGAAATCCAGGGTGTAGCGCTCGCCCTCGCGGATAACGGCCAGCGGCCCCGCCGTGCGGGTGGCGAACACCACGCGCTCGCGCGCCGGCTCCAGGATGGAGCACAGGACAAAGGCTGTGGCCAAAGTGGCATGACCGCACAGATCCACCTCGGATACCGGGGTGAACCAGCGGAGTTCGAACCCATCCCCGGCCGGCACGAAGAAAGCCGTCTCAGCCAGATTGTTCGCGGCGGCGATGGCCTGGAGCGTGGCGCCCGGCAGCCAGGACTCGAGCGGGCAGACGGCGGCCGGATTGCCGGCGAAAACCTTGTTGGTGAAGGCATCAACCTGGAAGAGGGGCAAACGCATGGAGAACACCCTGGATTCAACCAATCACCATTGAAACCCAGGCGCTGGCAACCGGCAACCACAAACGGCGCGGGAGGCCCGAAGCCCCCCCGCATTGCATTGCTATTGTATCTATCTTTCTGGCGGATTGTCTCCTCACCGTCGCCAGAAAGGCTTTTCGATCTCGTGCTCAATGTCCGCCCGTGACAGCCCTATGTCCTTGAGCAGCCGATCGCTCAGGGTGCTCAGATGGCGGCGCTGGCTATGACGCTCCTGCCACGTCATCAGGAGATTGCCCGCAACGGTCATGAGGGCCTTGGCGCTGGCAACCACTTGGCCGGCGACCGACTGGGCGGTAACCGAAAGGAGGGTGGGGGCAGCGGTGCCACACTCATTTGTCCGCATTGGAACCTCCATTGTCTATACGACTTCACCCTGTTAAATAGGGACAATATGGATTATGGCTTGCGATCAATGAGCGTCAACGGCTACATTGTCTCCATGACAAATTGGTTTCCCGACGTGACCGAGCGGCACGGCCCCATGTACCGGGCCATTGCCGACGCGCTGGCCGAGGACATTGCCGCCGGCCGGATCGCCTCCGGCACCCGCCTTCCCACCCACCGCGACCTCGCCTTTCGCCTGAAGGTGACGGTCGGCACCATCACCCGCGCCTACGCCGAGGCGGAAAAGCGCGGGCTGATCGGCGGCGAAGTGGGACGCGGCACCTTCGTTCTGTCCGATACCAGGTCACCATCGCCCGACGGCAGCCCGTGGCCGCCATCGGTGGAGACGCCGTTTATCAACATGACGGTGTGCCAGCCGCTGGGCACCGATGCCGAGCGTGCCGTGACCGCCACGGTGACGGAGATCGCCGCCTCCGGGCAGATGGGAACCCTGATGGGCTACGGTCCCCATGCCGGGCTGATGAGCCACCGCATCGCCGCCGCCCAGTGGATGGCGCGCCAGCATGGAGTGGAGACGGCACCCGAAACGGTGCTGATCACCATGGGGGCGCAGAACGCCACTGCCATTGCCACCGCCACCCTCACCCAGCCCGGCGATCTGGTGGTGACCGAGCGGCTGACCTATTACGGGGCCAAGGCGGTATGCTCGATGCTGGGGCTGCACCTGGAGGGCCTCGCCATGGATGAGGAGGGATTGCTGCCCGACGCTTTCGAGTCGGCCTGCCGCCGGCTGGCGCCGAAGCTGCTCTACACCGTGCCGACGCTGCAAAACCCCACCACCGCCATCCAGCCAGCGCCACGGCGCGCCCGCATCACCGAG
>DASPMK010000092.1:0-7932 GCA_035627075.1 Azospirillaceae bacterium | reverse complement strand
CCTTGGCGTTGACCGCGTCGGCCTTGGCCGAAGCCAGTTGGGCGACGGCCACGCGCACTTGCAGCTCGATATCGGCGGGGTCAAGCTTGGCGAGCGGCTGACCGGCTTCGACCCGCGCCCCCACTTCCACCAGCCGCTGGACCACTTTGCCGCCGATACGAAAGCCCAAGTCGGCTTCCACGCGCGGCCGGATCACGGCGGCGTAGCGGATGACGTCCTCGGCCGGCTCCAGCCGCACGGTGGCGACATGCACCGGCCGCACCTCCGGCTCCGACGTCTGCGCCGGTTCGCAAGCGCCGACGGCCAAAACCAGGAGGATCGGCCCGAAAGTCTTGCTACCCCACCCCACGCGCCGCTGCATGGCCCGACTCCGTGCTGGACTGAACTGTATCGTACTGTTAGAGTCGTAACCCAGACCGGAAGGCCGGTCAAGAGTGAACCATACAGTTCAGTTCAATGACAGCATCACAGGACGCCGTCCCCGTACGGGACGCCAAGACCGTGCAGATTCTTATAGCGGCCAAGGACACCTTTCTGGAGCTGGGGTACGCCGCCGCCTCCATGGATCAGGTGGCACAACGGGCACGGGTATCCAAGACGACGCTCTACACCCGTTTTCCTTCCAAGGAGGCTCTGTTCGCCGCCACCATATCGGCGGAGTGCGAGCGGCGGGGCATGCGCTTTCAGCCGGAGGACTTCGATGACCTTCCGCTGGAAGAAGCCTTGCGGGCCATCGCGCGGCGCTTCCTCGACCTGATCTGGTCGCCGGAGGCGATCCAGGTGCAGCAGACCGTGACCGGGGAGGCCGCCCGCTTTCCCGAGGTGGCCCGTATTTTCTTCGACGCCGGCCCGGCCCACGGGCGGGCGGCCGTCGCGGCCTTTTTCGCCCATGCCGCCGCGCGCGGGGTGGCGCGGGTCGACGATCCGGAATTCACCGCTCAGCAGTTCATGGGCGCCCTTCAGGGCGGCCCGCACTGCGAACTGACCCTGTGCTTGTGCGCGCCGCCTTCGGGGGAGGAGCGGGAAAGCCATATCCGCAAGGCGGTCGCCCTGTTCGTGACGGGCGTCGGCGCAGCGGTGGCGGCGGCGCCACACTAGTTGGCTATTCAGACAATTTTGGCATAAATCGTTGGCACAGAAAGCGACTTCCCTTTATGACCACAGGCCATGGGTTTGTGCCTGTGGAGGGAAGAATGGGCGAGGTGATCTATCTCCAGTCCCGTCGCGCGGCGCGGCAGCCGCACCCCATCGCGGAGGAGGCGGACACCGATCGCTACTCCCCCGCCGCACGGGGCTGGATATTGCTGGGCGCGGCAGGTACCAGTTGGCTTCTGTTGTTCGCCCTGGCGTACGGCAGTTGGAGCACCATCCTCAGACTCGTCCCGTAACCGCCGTCACGGTTCCGTTGCGGCCAGATGCCGGTCGATGGCGATGCGCGCGGCATCGAGCGCTTCGGAGAGTCCGGACACCCGGCGCGCCGCCTCATCCTGATCGCCTGTGCGAGCCACTTCGGCCACCGAGGCGGCCAGAGCCGCCAGCCGGGTAAAGCCCAGGTCGGTGGCGCTGCCGCGCAGGGCCTGGGCCTCGCGCTCCAGGGCGGCGATGTCCCGGCGGCCAGCCCCCTCGCCCAAGGCCAGGATACGTTGAGCCCCCTCCGTCAGGAAGGTGGCGTAGACCTCGGCGGCATCCATCTGCCCAAGGTCCTCAACCAGCTGCCGTGATAGGCCGGGGTCAAGGTCGGGGCTGCCCTCGCCCGTCGGAGCGTCCCCGCGTGCCTGCCAATGTGCAACGACCACCGCCAGCCGTTCGCGGGTCAGCGGCTTGGTCAGGTAATCGTTCATCCCGGCAGCCAGACATGCCTCGATATCCGGGCTCAGTGTGCTGGCGGTCATGGCAACGATCGGCACCTGCCCGGCCGAACCGGCCAGGGCACGAATGGCGCGTGTCGCCTCCAGCCCGTTCATCACCGGCATTTGCAGATCCATCAATACGATGTCATAGGACAGCCGTTTCACTGCGGTCACGGCTTCCGCTCCGTCGGCAGCCACGTCCACCCGGTGACCGGCCCGTTCCAGCATCCGCGCGGCCACGCGCTGGTTGGTCTGGTCGTCCTCCACCAGGAGAACGCGGCAGGACTGGACCGGGGCGGCACCATCATCCGGTGCCGGATCATCCGCGTCGGCGACCGCGGCTTCGACCAACACCGCCAGCCGGTCGAACAGCGCCGACTGGCCGAACGGCTTCGCCAGCACGTCGCGAGCCTCCGGATTGTCGGCGCCCGCCAGCGGCGGCACCATCAGCACCGCCCGGTTCAGCGCCAATCCCGGCACCTGCCCGGTCAGGTTGACGAACTGGCGGCCGGTCATGTCGGGCAGGTCATGGTCCACCAGCACCAGCGGGAACGGTCGGCCCTGGTCGGCGGCAAACGCCAGAGCCTGGAGGGCGGACAGGGCCGAGGGCAGGGTTACGACCTCCAGCCCCCAGTTCTCCATCCATCGCACCAATCGTCCCCGTGACTCGCTGGCATCCACCAGCATCACCCGAACGCCGCGGAGACGGCCGTCACGCCGCATCCTCTCGGTATCTTCGGGACGGCGGGCAAGCAGGGCGGTGAACCAGAAGGTCGAGCCTTCACCGGGGTGGCTGTCGACTCCAATACGCCCGCCCATCATCGACACAAGATTTTTGCAGATGGCCAGCCCCAAACCGGCCACCCCGGCCATGTCGCCGCCGTCCGGGCGGATCAGGCGGTCAAAAAGGCTGGCCGCCTCCTCCGGCGGGATTCCGACGCCGGTATCGACAACGGTGAAGCGCAGAGTCTGAAACCCTGGTGCGCGCTCGGGCTCGGCGGTCACCGTTACCGTGATGGAGCCCCGATCGGTGAACGCGGCGGCATTGGATAAAAGATTGCCGAGAATTTGCCGCAGACGGCCGGCGTCGCCGCGCAGGCGGCGGTCGACCTCGGGGCCGATGGCCCACGCCAGGGTCAAGTCTTTGGCACGGGCCGTGCCTTCCAGAAGATCGACCGTCCCTTCCACCAGCTCGTCCAAATCGAAATCAACCGATTCCAGCGTCAGACGCCCGGTTTCCAGCCGGGAATAGTCGAGCAGGTCGTTGACCACCGCCAAAAGGGCCTGGGCCTGTTCGCGGATGATCTCCGCCGTGCGGCGCTGTTCGGTGCCCAGAGGGGCGTCCAGGAGATGCCCGGCCATGCCGACCACGCCGGAGAGGGGCGCGCGGACCTCGTGGCTGATAGTGGCAAGAAAGGCCGCCTTGGCGCGCGTCTCCTCCTCGGCTCGGCGGATGGCATCGATCAGAGCCTGCTCGCTGCGCTGGCGGTCGGTGACGTCGAAGGCCACCAGCACGTCGTCGGCCGGAGCCGCCCCGCTATCGCAGGCATGCTCCTGCGGGCAAAAATGAACCTCGAAGGTCCGCCCCTCCAGATCGCAGCGGAAACTGCCGCCCAGGCACCTGATCTGCCGCAAGGCTTCCGGCTCGGCGGGCAGGCGGTGGAACAGGGTGGTGACGGGTCGGCCGACAAGGTCGGCCGACAAGCCGGCCGTCGGCAGTGCCGGCCCCATCAGGCCGGAGATGACGCCATCGGCGCTCACCGTGGCGACCACCACCGGCAGTTCCCGCACCGCGCGGACCAACTGGTCGGCCGGCAAGGCGGCATCGGCAGAAAGGACGGAAGGGAAAGCGGTCACATCTCAGCTCCCCACCGGATCAAGGCCAAGCAATTCGGGATGGCGCCGCCTCAGAGCCTCCTCGGCGCGGGCCAGCATGCCCGGCAGCGAAGCCGCCGGGGCCATAGCCTCTTCTCCGTGCCCATCCCGGCATGCCTTGACGACAATGGCGGCGGTGGCCGCCAGATGCGCCATGCCCATGTTGCCCGCATTGCCTTTCAGCGTGTGGGCTTCACGTTCCAGGCGCGGCAGATCGACGTCGCGGGCGGCCTCGTCGATGTCCCGCACCCGCTGGCGGGTTTCGCGCAGGAAAGCTTCGAACAGCTCGATGGCGTCGGCGAGCCCGAAGTCCTCCACCAACCGGGCCAGTGTCCGGTCGTCGAGATCTTGCCCGCTGGTTTCGATCTCCGCCAGGGCTGCCGGGCAAGGGACCGGCGCGGGTGAGCGCGGCGCCGATTCCGCCGCCCCGGCGGTCCAGCGCGCCAGGGTGGCGAACAGCCGCGGCCGATCGATGGGTTTCGACAGGTAATCATTCATGCCGGCCGCGAGATAACTCTCGGCATCGCCCCGCATGGCGTTGGCGGTCAGCGCGACAATGGGAATGGCGGCCATCGGCCCGCTTAAAGACCGGATGGCCCGGGTGGCGGCCACGCCGTCCATTTCCGGCATCTGCACATCCATCAGCACCAGATCGTAGGGCAGAGAGCGCACCGCCTCGACCGATTCCGCACCGTTGGCAACCACGTCGACACGGTAGCCGGCCTTCTCCAGGATGCGGACGGCCACCTTCTGGTTGGTGACGTTGTCCTCGGCCAGCAGGATGCGCACGCGCCGCGCCGAGGCCGTGTTGTCTGCCACACTTTCAGCCGCGATCCCGTCGGCCAGCACGCCGCCGAACAGGGACATCAGGCCGTCGAACAGCACCGACGGCCCGACCGGATCGATCAGCACGGTCGACACATCGCCGGTGACCGGGACGGGTGTGGCCGCCAGCAGGATGATATGGGTGCCGGCGAATCCCGGAAGACTCTTGAGCACGCTCGCCAGCCGGGGGCCCTCCACCTCGGGCAGATCGTGGTCGATGGCGACGAGGTGGAAGGGCGCGCCCCTTTCGGCGGACCGGGCGGCCAGTCCCACGCCGGCGACCGGACCCCGCACCGTTTCCACGCTGAAACCCCATTCGGCCAGCCAGGGGGTGATCGAAGAACATCCCGCGCCGACCAGAAGCGCGCGCAAGCCATCGAAGCGATGGGTCGCCATGCCGTCCCCCTCTTCCTCGATGGTGGCCGGCGACGCAGGAGCCAGACGGATAGTGAACCAGAAAGTCGAGCCTCGTGCCGAGGCGCTGGCCATGCCGATCTCACCCTCCATCAGCACCACCAGCCGCTTGCAGATGGCCAATCCCAGGCCGGTGCCGCCGTGACGGCGCGATATCGAGGAGTCGACCTGGGCGAAGCGGCTGAACAGGTGGTGCTGGGCGTCGGGGGAAATGCCTGGGCCGGTATCGATGATATCGAAGCGCAACAGCGCCCGCAGGTCGGAAGCATCGGCCAGGCCCGGCGGCTCCTCCAGGCTCACCCGCACGGTCACTGAACCGGCGTCGGTGAATTTGACGGCATTGCCGACAAGGTTGAGGAGGATCTGACGCAGCCGGCCGGGATCACCGATCAGGCGGCTGGGCACGTCGGGAGCGATCGACCAGCCGGTGGCCAGCCCCTTGGCGCGGGCTCGCGGCCCCATGATGTCCATCACCCCGCGCACCGCCTCGATCAGGTCGAAACCCACCGCATCGAGGTCGAGCCGCCCGGCCTCCATCTTGGAGAAATCGAGGATGTCGTTGATGATGGTCAGCAGGGCATCGCCGGAATCGCGGATGGTGCGGGCGAATTCGCGCTGCTCGGACGTCAGCGCGGTATCGAGCATAAGGCCGGTCATACCGATAATGCCATTCATCGGCGTGCGGATTTCGTGACTCATAGTGGCCAGAAAGTCGGATTTGGCGCGGTTGGCGACTTCGGCGGCGTCACGGGCGGCGCGCAGGGCCCGTTCATGCCGTTCCATCACCCGCACGGTGAAGCCGGCGATCGCCAACGCCAGGAGCAGGCTGCCAGCACCGATGGCGGCCAGGAGGCGCTCGTCCGCACCCATGCGCACTTCCAATTCCTCGCGGCGGGTTTCCATGCTGGCATCCACTGCGGCAACCACTTGATCCACCACACTGATCAGGC
This sequence comes from Azospirillaceae bacterium, assembly GCA_035627075.1. Classification (GTDB taxonomy): domain Bacteria; phylum Pseudomonadota; class Alphaproteobacteria; order Azospirillales; family Azospirillaceae; genus DASPMK01. The sequence continues at coordinate 2,018 of DASPMK010000092.1, read as the reverse complement.
GGCCGGAGGTATCGCGGTTGGCGGCCAAGGACGCCTGCATGCGCTGGCGGGCGGCGAATTCGGCGCGGCGCACGGCCAACAGGCTCTCCGGCCCGTCACTCAACTCGGCAAGCCGGGTCGCCAGCTTGCCCAGATTGGCGGTCAGCACCGGGTTGCGTTGCGACAGATCGCTCTTCTCGAAGATGCCGCTGGCTTCACGGAAAATGTCCAGTGACTGGTGAAGCCGCGCCTGGATTTGTGGCGTCGCCGTCTCGTCGGGAGCGTCGGCGACGGCCTTCAGAAGGCCGATGATCAGATTGCCTTCGGCCTTGATGTCGAGAATGTAGCGGAATTCATCGACCGCCCCCGACAGCAGGTCCGCCACCGAGGTTTCAACCTGGGCCATCAGGATCTGGTTGGCTTCGCCCAAAGCCCGCCGCTCGGCTCCCTGGAGTTCGGCGATCCGGGATGCGAAGCCAAGATGGCCGATCAACGCATCGGCCATCCAGGGCTCGTCGCCGTGCTCGATGATGTCGAGGCGGGAGGCGGCATCTGCGGCAAGGCGCTCCAGTTCGGCTTTTTCGGTTTCCCGGAACAGCCGGCGGACTTTCCCCATTATCCGTTCCAACTCTTCGGCGATCACTTCCATCCGCTCGTGGAGCGCGTCGCGCAACGCCGGCGAGGCCGAGCGGGCGGCAAGGGCCAGAAGAGCGGCATGCTCGCCGACCAGTTCCAGTTCGACCAGCGTCTGGAAGCGGCTGGGTTGCCGGTCGGCCAGGTCACGGATGGCGGTGGTGTTGCGCCGGATCACGCGCTGGCCCGAGAGCGACAGCATGGACCTCGCCCCGTAGACCATGGGATTCACGGTTTCCAGCATCTGGTTCTGCACGCTGTTGAGCTGAACCAGCAATTCCTCGCGCCGGGCTTTGAGAGCCACCAGCGCGAGCGTCGCCTCCCGCAATTCGGCCAGTGGCTGCACCATCTCCTGGCTCAAAGAGTCGATCCGCTCCACCGAACCGCCCAGCGCCTTGGTCCGCAGAAGGTCGATGGCGCGGTGAACCTCGCCGAGCAGCCCATCCATGCGACCGGCGATCCGGTTGATCTCCTCGCGACTCTGGGCACCGGCCATCAAGGGGGCGATGGCCGCGAGCGAAGCGCCGTGCTCGGACAGGCGCAGGGCCGCCGTCAGAACGGGAACCGTCTCGTTGGCCGTGTGGGCAACGGAATCGCCGAAGCGGTTGAAGGCGAACAACGCGACGCCAATGGCCACCACCGTCATCATGCCGGTACTGAGGATGGCGACGTAGGCCCATCCCCGAAACCCCAGTTCCCGCCGGCGACTTTGCCGGCCGGTTGCCCGCGGCTCGTTCGGAAGGGGTGTTGGATGAAACATCGTGCCGGCTTCCGGAGGGCGTCGAAAGTTAAGGCCGTGCCCCGGTGCCCTTTAGGATCTCGGCCGCGCGCGGGGCATCGATCACCATGGTCGGCAGGATGACCCGACGCTCCACGGTTTCGCCCGCCAGCGTCTTCAGCGCCTGACGAACACCTTCGTCGCCGGGAGTCTTGTAGAGGAAGGTGGCGGTCAGCACGCCCTCATGAACCCACTTCACGCCTTCGGGCGGGATCCCATCGACGCCGAGGAAGTAGGTTTCCTTCTCCCGTCCCTCGTCCTTGGCTGCGAGATAGGCACCATAGGCCATCGGGTCGTTGTGGGCGTACACCAGATCGACCTTGGCCACACTGTCGAGAGCCTTCGTCATCGCCTCGTAAGCCAGATGCTGCTTCCAGTCGCAATCCAACGGCTCGCCCACCATGACGATACCCGGCTCCTGATCCAGCGCGTCGCGGAAGCCATCGTGACGATCCTGGCTGGGTCGCGTCTTCATTCCGCCCCAGATTTCGAAGACGGTCCCCCGCGCCCGCCCCGGACCACCCAGCAGTTTGACGGCGTATTCGCCGGCCGCCCGGCCGATGGCACGGTTATCGCCGCCGATGAACTGGGTATAGCGGTCGGTTTCAACGTTACGGTCGAGGACAAA
>DASPMK010000091.1:0-25969 GCA_035627075.1 Azospirillaceae bacterium | reverse complement strand
CTGGCGATCGTCGAGTTGCACCAGCACGACCACCGCGAACACCAGCATCGGCAGTGCGGCCGCGGCGGCCAGCACAGCAAGGAGAAGGCGGTTTTGCATACTGATCCCTGAATAGCGGGGCGGACCGCGGGAAATCTCCGGCGTCCGGGCACAAGCCGGCTAGAATAGGGATCGCTATCCGGAAAGCCATTAACCGGAAGGATAGATTAACCAATCGGCCGGGGCATTCCACGGAATGGAATGGCCATGGGGTGCGGCGCGCGGTCCCGCCCCCTGCTTGCTCCTTTATGCATCCCGGCGCTTGGTATAGAACGGCGGGATGCTTACCAGGGTACACCGCGACGGATATCCATGGGCCCAGGCCCTGCTGGCGGCTGTGTTGCTCGCCGAGGGAGGAGCCGCGTTGACCGTCCGCGCCGCGTCCGCCGCCTGTACCGGGTGGCGGGCCGAGGCCGAGCGCGCGTTTGCCGGCGGTGACGTGGCGACCTTGCGCGACCTTGCCGACCGGGCGCTTGCCGATCCGAGCTGCGATCCGACGGTGCGGCCCGGTTTCGGCAAACTGGTGGCGCAGACGGTCGAACGGCAGGCGCTCGACGGGTTGGCACAGGGCCAGCCGCTGGAGGTTTTTGAAAAGGATCTGGCAGCGTCGCTGCGCTACGCCGACTCATGGCGCCCGCGCGCCTGGCTGGGCGACCTGGAGCGTGGGCGCGGCCGGTTCCAGGAGGCGGTGGGCCATTACCAGAAGGCGCTCACCCTGCTTCAGGACCCCGCCGCCACCCCGGATCCGCCACCCGCCGACGTCATCGAGCGGCTGTGGAAACGGGCCGAGCAGAGCCGCCTGCTGGCCGGGACCTATGTCACTCTGCCCAGCCCCCGGCCTCCGGCCGCGCCGCCCGCCATGGCACCGCCCGCCATGGCACCGCCCTCTCCTTCGGCGGTCGCTCTTTCCATGGCCGCCAAACCGGCGGCCGCCTCCCCGATGGCCGCCAAACCGGCGGCCGCTTCCCCGATGGCCGCCAAACCGGCGGCCGAGGGTATCCGGGGCTACACCCCGCCCAAGGTGGTTCTGCCCATCGAGTTCCGCTTCGATGCCGTGGAATTCACGCCCAAGGGCCGCGCCGCCGTGGAGGATCTCCTGGCGTCGCTGAAGGCGGAGGGACTCCCGTCCATCGCGCTGATCGGCCACACCGACCATCAGGGCGGCGCCGAGTATAATCGGGTGTTGTCGCGCCGTCGGGCCGAGGCGGTGCGCGACTATCTCAAGGCCCATGGCTACACCGGCGCGATCCGCGCCGAAGGCCGGGGCATGGATGAACCGCTGGTCGTGGACGAACCGGGTCGCCTCACCGCCGCCCAGATCAACCAGCTCCAGCGCCGGGTGGAGCTGGTGCGATGAGGCGGATCGGACGATGGATGAAACCGGCCCTGGCCGGTGTCGTGGCGCTGGCCGCCTTGTCGTCCGCTCTCGTGGGCGCGGCGCGGGCGGACGTGCTGGCGCTGGTGATCGGCATTGACGATTACAAATACCTGGCCAAGCTGGAAGGGGCGGTCAACGACGCCCGCGACATCGCCGAGGCGCTGGTGGCATCGGGCGCGCGCGAGGTGACGCGCCTGACCGACGGCGAGGCGACACGCGACGCCATCCTCGGCGCCTGGAAGGCTCTGCTCGCCAAGGCCGCCCCCGATGACTCGCTGGTGCTGGCCTACGCCGGTCATGGCGGGGTCGACCGGACGTGGCTGCTTGCCGGCTTCGCGTCCGACGGCCGAGACTCGGGCCAGCGACTGCCGGGCTATGAACTGGCCGCCCTGCTTCAGACGGCGGCCCCGCATCCGGTGCTGGTGGTGGCCGATACCAGCCACGGCACCGCCATCGCGCGCCCCGTCGACCCGCGCGTCGGCCGCCTGGGCGTGCGCACCGCCACATACCCCGCCATCACCAGCGACGCCCTGCCGCCGCCCGATCCCACCGTCGCCAGACTGGACATCCAGTACCTCGACCACGTCACCGTGCTGACGGCGGCGCGCGGGGACGAACCGGCGCTGGAGGTGGAATTGGACGACCGCGCCCACGGCGCCCTGTCGTGGGCCTTCGTCCGGGCCCTGCGCGGCGCGGCGGATGCCGATGGCAACGGCGTGCTGTCCAAGAGCGAGTTGGATCAGTTCATCTGCGCCAATGTGCGGATGCGGCTGGAAGGCCGACAGCATCCGCAGGTCTTTCCCACCGGTCGTGGCGACGCCACGCTGGTGCCGGCGCTGCCTCCCGCCGCCGAACCGCCGATGTCAGCCGGAATGAGTTCCATGACCGGCGCCGGCCTGCCGCCGGCCCAGTTGCTGCCGCTTCGCGTCATCAATGCCCCCGGTGTCGATCCCATTACTTTCTATGCCCAGCTGTCCGGCACGGTGCCGGCGGATCGGGGCTCGACCGGCAAGGCCAGCCCTTTGCGCCTGACCTGGGACGACGCCGCCGGCGACATGGTCAACGGACTGGGCGACGTGGTCGCTACCCTGCCCGAGGAGACGGAGGCGGGGACCGCGCACCGCCATCTCCAGGGCGTGGTGGACAAGTGGGCGCTCCTGCGCCGGCTGGAGCGCGATGCCGAGCGCCGCTCACTGGCGATGGCCCTGGAACCGGGCGACCAGCTTCACCGCGCCGGCGATACGGTCACCCTGGTGGTGGGCGGCAACCGTGCCCGTCACCTGACGGTGCTGGCACTGGCGGCCGATGGCGCGGTGCGACTGGTTCAGCCCACCGGCCGGGAGGCCGCCGTCCCCGACACCGATGCTCCCTTCCGCCTGCCGCTGATCATCGAGCCGCCCTTCGGAGCTGGCCATTACGTGGTCATCGCCAGCCCCGAGCCGCTGGCGGCGCTGCACCGCGATCTCAAGGCGCTGGACGGTAAACCGGCGGCGACCGAGCTTGCCGCCCTGCTCGACCGTCATCTGACCGGCCACAGCTACCAGTTGGGCGTGCATGGGGTCTACACCGGGCCGAGGTGAGGGACAGGCGATGCTCCCGCGCGTGGTAACGCAAAATCGGTTGCATGGTTGCATGGTTGCATCCGCCACTCCGTCCTGCGGGAGGCGCTGGTCCTTTCGATCAGCAGCCCTTGGCCGAAGCCATTGCCTCGGCGCAGGAATCCATCGGATGGGGCGCCAGGGCTTCGCCAAACCGCGCCTCGGCATGACCGATCGCCTTGGAGCGGATCTTGCCCACCCGCGCGAACACCTCGTCGAGATGCTTGTGCGGTCCGTCGCCCGATAGGGAAGGCCAGCGCGGGTTCAACCGGCCAGGGGAAGCTCGGCATCGAGGCCGAGCTGCGGCCATACCGACAGGTCGGCCCCCCGGCAGGGGACGATCGTGGTCGGAATGAACGAGTAGACCGCCCGATCCGACTGGTTGAAGGCCGTAACCATCATCCGGACGACCCCGCGATCGGGGCGCGTCTGCGATGGTGTCAGCGCCAGCACCTCGCCCTCGGCCCGCAAGCTGTCGCCGGGGCGGACGGGACTGAGCCAGCGCAGTTCCTCGACGCCGCGCCCCAGGATGGGCAGGGAGCCGTAGGGCGCCATATTGACGAAGAGGCGCATCACCAAGGCGGCCGTCTGCCAGCCACTGGCGGCCAGACCATCGAACAGGGACGCCTTTCCCGCCTCGTGGCTGAGGTGATAGGGCTGCGGGTCGTAGCGGCGGGCAAATGCCAGGACTTCACTCTCATCGATGCCGATGACGCCGGAGCGGAACACCATGCCGACCGCCAGATCATCGAAAAACCGAGGCTTTTTCGCCATGAGTGCTATCCTCCCACGCGTATTTTCTTGAGCGCGCGATGGTGACGCCGGGGTGATGAGCGTTCAAATGAGTAATCTTCGCCTCGGCATGACCGGAAGTCACTCGACCATCTGGAACAGGACACTTCCATAGGGGCAGGGCATGGCCTATCGATTGCCGCCGCTCAACGCGCTTCGCCTGTTCGAGGCCGCGGGACGGCACTTGAGCTTCAAGCTGGCGGCGGAGGAGTTGCGGCTCACGCCCAGCGCCGTCAGCCATGGCATCCAGTCGCTGGAGGATTGGCTGGGGGCGCCGCTGTTCGCGCGGGGCTACCGGAGCCTGGAATTGACCGAGGCCGGGGCCGCGTATCTGGTCCCGGTGCGTCAGGCGATCGAATTGCTGGCCGAGGCGACGGACGCCGTCCCCGGCCGGCGGCCCAGCGGCCGGCTTTCCGTCAGCGTGCCGCCCAGTTTCGGTCTGCGCTGGCTGGTTCCCAACCTGCCCCGTTTCAATAAGCGCCATCCCGACATCGCGGTATCCGTCGATACCAGCCGTCGCCTCATGCGCTTCCCGCACGACGAGGTCGATGTGGCGGTCCGCATGGGGCGCGGCGACTGGCCCGACCTTTACACGGCGTGCCTGTTCATCGAGGAACTGGTGCCGGTCTGCGCTCCCGCTCTGGCGGACGCCATCAAAACCCCCCAGGATCTTGCCGCCGCCACGCTGCTGCATGTGACGACGATAGCCGAGGACTGGAGCGCATGGTGCCGGCTTGCCGGCGTCGAGGGGCTCGACCTGGGCGGAGGCTCGCGCTTCGACATGGTCCATATGGCGCTGGAAGCGGCGGCGCGGGGGCTGGGGGTCGCCCTTGGCCGCTGGCCGCTGATCGCCGAGGACGTGGCGGCCTGTCGGTTGGTCCCGGTACTGGGGCCGCCGCGCCGATGCACCACGGGCTACTGGCTGGTGACGCGGCGGGAATCGATGGAGCGGCCCGAGGTCGCCGCCTTCGATACCTGGCTCCGCGCGTCGCTGAAGGAAGCCGGGGCCGCCGCGTGACGCGGACGGCCCCTTCCGGTGGTTATGCCGCCCGTGTCAGGTCGATCGTCACCTCGACCACGCCGGGTTCATCCAGATTCTCCCGGCGCACGAAGCCCAGCGACTGGCACATGGCCAGCATGTTGGTGTTCTCGCGCAGCACCTCGCCGTAGATCTCCTTCAGGCCGCGCGACCGGCCGTACTGGATGATCTTGTTCATCAGGATATAACCCAGCCCCTGGCCTTTCATGTCGGAGCGGACCATCACCGCGTACTCGGCCTTCTGGTTGTCCGGATCGGCGGCGATGCGGACCACGCCGAACATTTCCTCCTGCCCGTTCTCCTCGCTCACTGCCACGATGCCCATTTCGCGGTCGTAGTCGATCTGGGTCAGGCGCGCCGCCGCCTGATGCGACAGCCGCTTCATCGGCGCGAAGAAGCGCAGGCGGATGTCGTTGGGTGTCATCCGCTCGAACATGCGGTGCACCAGCGGCTCGTCCTCGGGGCGGATAGGGCGCATGCGGAAGGCGCGGCCATCGCGGATGGTGGCGGTTTCCTCCATGCTCTTCGGGTAAGGCCGGATAGCCAGGCGCCCCGCCCCCTTGATGGCCGGCACGCCCACCTTGATGCGGGCGTCCAGCGCGATCACGCCGGTCTGATCGGCGAACAGGGGGTTGATGTCGATCTCCTCGATTTCGGGAAAATCAATCACCAGTTGCGAAATCTTGATCAGCGTCAGGGCAACGGCGTCCATCGCCGCCGGCGGGCGCGAGCGATAGCCCTTCAACAGCTTGCAGATGCGGGTCCGCCTCATCATGTCGTGGGCCAGCATCATGTTCAGCGGCGGCAGGGCCAGCGCCTTGTCGTTGACCACCTCCACACTGGTGCCGCCCTCGCCGAACAGCAGCACCGGGCCGAAGATCGGGTCCTCGGTCATGCCGATGATGAGTTCGTAGGCATCGGGGCGGATGGCCATCTCCTGCACGGTGAAGCCGTCGATGCGCGCGTCGGGCGCCATGGCCTGAACGCGCCGCAGCATCGCCTTGGCCTCTGTCCGCACCTGCTCCGGGTCTTCCAGGTGCAACGCCACGCCGCCCACGTCCGACTTGTGGGTGATGTCGGGCGACTGGATCTTGAGCGCCACCGTGGTGCTAAGATCGGCCGCCGCCCTGGCTGCCTCGTCCGGCGTGGAAACCCGCTGGGTCCGCACCACCGGGATGGTGTAGGCCTTCAGCACCTGCTTGGCCTCATACTCGGTCAGCCAGTCGCGGCCTTCCTCCAGCGCGTGCTCGATAATGATGCGCACCGGCGCGCCATCCACCTTGAACTGCTCGGGGATCGAGGCCGGCGTCTCCATCAGCAGTTCCTGGTTGCGCCGGTATTCCACCAGATGCATGAATGCCCGCACCGCATGACTGGGCGTTTCATAAGTGGGGATGCGGGCGACCTGGAACTGACGGCGCGCTTCGGTCGCGGTGCCGTCGCCCAGCCAACTGGTCAGCACCGGGTGTTTGCGCCCGGCGCCGGTGCGTTTGGACAGGATTTCGACCACGGCGTGGGCGGCTTCCGCCGAATCGGCCACGGCGGTCGGGCAGTTCAACACCAGGATACCGTCGTTGGTCCCGTCCTCCAGCAGCACCGACAGGGAGTCGGCGTAACGCTTGCCGGTAGCGTCGCCGATGATGTCCACCGGGTTGGCGTGGCTCCACGTCCGGGGCAGCACGCCGCTCAGCTTGTCCAGGGTTTCCGGGGCGAGATTGGCCAGCTTGCCGCCGAAATCGATCAGGGTGTCGGTGGCCATCACGCCGATGCCGCCGCCGTTGCTCAAGATCGCCAGCCGATCGCCGGTGATCTGCACGCCCATGGCCAGTGTTTCCACCGCGTCGAACAGTTCGTCCAGTTCGGTCACGCGCAAAATGCCGGCGCGGCGGAAGGCTGCGTCGTAGACGGCGTCGGTGCCGGCCAGCGCCCCGGTGTGCGAGGTGGCGGCGCGCGCCGCCTCTTCGGTGCGCCCGGCTTTGATGACGATCACCGGCTTCTGGCGCGAGGCGGCGCGGGCGGCCGACATGAACTTGCGGGCGTCGGTCACCGCCTCAATGTAGAGAAGGATCGCCCGGACCGTGCCGTCGGCGGCGAGATAGTCGATGAGGTCGCCGAAATCGACGTCCGCCTTGTCGCCCAGCGAGATCAGGTGCGAGAAACCGATGCCCCGTTCCGTCGCCCAGTCGACGATGGAGGTGACGATGGCGCCGGACTGGGCGATGAAGGCGATATCGCCTTTCCTGGGCGGCACATGCACGAAGCTGGCGTTGAGCCCCCGGCCCGGCACCATGATGCCCAGGCAGTTCGGGCCGATGATGCGCAGCAGGTTGGGCTTGGCCGCTTCCAGAAGCTGCTGTTGCAGCGCCCGGCCTTCCTCGCCCATCTCGGCGAAGCCGGCGGAGATGACGACGGCGGCCTTGGTGCCGCGCGCACCCAGTTCGGCCACCAGCTTCGGGGTTGTCTCGGGCGGGGTGCAGATCACCGCCAGATCCGGCGTCATCGGCAGGTCGGCCACCGACGGATAGGCCAGCACGCCCTCGATCGCCCGGTCATGCGGGTTGACCGGCATGATCGGCCCGTCAAAACCGGCGTTGAACAGATTGCGCGCGACCACGGCACCGATGGACTTGGGCTTGCGGCTGGCGCCGATCAGCGCGATGGACGACGGCTTGAAGACGTAGTCGAGATTGCGGACGGTCATTCCATGGTTCCCCAGAGGCGGACGGGCAGGCCCACCGGCGGCAAGGACGAGGGTCGCGGAAGCATTCCGGACCCCTGCTCATGTTGCAGTGCGGCAAATATACTCCGCCCCTGGCGCAAAGGCCATGTCCGCAACGTCGCGCCATGAAGGAGAAAATGCCTCAAGAAGGGAAGTGCGGCTCCGCGTCGGGGGAATCCGGGACGACCGCGCTCTCGGCACGGGTCTTGAGCGCCCGGTTCATGGCCTCGAAGCCGCTACGGGTCGGCCCCATCAGCTTGCCGCTCATCAGCCGGGGCAGCAGGCCGGAGAATCGCTCGGACTGGCGCAGGCGGCTGTGGCGGCCGTCCAGTCCCTCGATCTCGAAGGCGTGTTCGCCGTCGAAGAGACCGGGCAGCGCCACCCGGCCGAGCCAGCGCAATTCTCGCCCCGGCTTGACCGCCAGCAGGCGCGGGCGGAAGGTCATGGGCGACTGCTCCGGCGGTTTGATCCGCACTTCCAGGCGCGCGCCTTCTTCCAGCCTGCCGCTGACGGACAGGATGAACGGGTTCCAGTCGGGGTAGGCGGCAAAATCGGTCAGCACTTCCCACACACGCGCCGGCGGCGCCTGGACGATGATGCTGGTGTCAAGGAACGTCATGGGAAATCAAGCCTTGGCGGAAAGAACGGCGCGATAGAGATAGGTCGTTTCCTGATCGAAACAGACGAAGCGGACTTGGGATATGGCGTCGTCCCGGGCGATGTCGGCCAGCACAGTGGCCACGGCGATCGCCGCTGCCCGGTCCTTGGGAAAACCGTAGATGCCGGTGGAAATGGCTGGAAAGGCCAGCGTGCGGATGCCATGAGCGCGGGCCAGGGCGAGCGCCCCGGTGTAGCAGGACGTGAGATGCCGGTCCTCCCCGTTCACGCCGCCGCGCCACACCGGGCCGACGCAGTGAAGGATGTGCCGGGCCGGCAGCCGATGGCCCCGCGACAGCCGGCATTCGCCGGTGGGACAGCCGCCGATGCCGTCCAGTTCGCGCTGGAGGTCGGGGCCGGCGGCGCGGTGGATCGCTCCATCCACGCCGCCACCCACTTTCAACAGGGTGTTGGCGGCGTTGACGATGGCGTCGACGGTTTCGCGGGTGATGTCACCCTCGACCACCGTTACGCGGGCCAAGGCCCGCCGGATCGCGTCATCGGTCATGCCGCCCCTCCCTGATGGCCGTCAGGAAGCCATGCTCAGATGTTGGCGCCGGAGCCCTTGGCGGCGGCTTCGTCGGCGTAGCGCTTCATGCCGTCGGCGATCAGTTGCGCCGCCTCGTCGGGCTCACCCCAGCGCAGGATTTTGACCCACTTGCCCTTCTCCAGATCCTTGTAGTGCTGGAAGAAGTGGGCGATCTGATCGGTCAGGATGTCCGGCAGCTGCCGGTAGGAGGCGACGTCGCTGTAGAACGGGTGCAACTTGTCCACCGGCACGGCCAGCAGCTTTTCATCCTGTCCGGCCTCATCCTCCATGATCAACACGCCGATCGGGCGCGAGCGCAGCACCGCACCCGGAATGATCGGCACGCGACCGACCACCATCACGTCCACCGGGTCGCCGTCGCCCGAGACGGTGTGGGGGATGAAGCCGTAGTTCGCCGGGTAGTACATGGCGGTATGGAGGAAGCGGTCGACGTACATCGCCCCGGATTCCTTGTCCACCTCGTACTTCACGGGCTCGCCGTGCAGCGGGATTTCAATGATGACGTTCACATCCCACGGCGGGTTCTTGCCAACCGGAATCTTGCTGATGTCCATCCGCGTTTCCTCTTGCGTATGCCGGAAGCCCGGCAAAACAGGCGCGCAGTGTAGGCGAAACAGGTTCGGCAGGCCAATACATCAAATGTCGTGGCGCGAAGGCTTGCACGTACGGGGGCGAGGAGCGACACTGGGCCATGACGCGTACGCTTGTCTTTTTGGGGTTGTTGTTCGCCTGGGCCGTACCGGCTGTAGCGGGAAGCACGGTGTCGCATGCCATTGCCATGCACGGCGAGCCCAAGTACGGCCCCGATTTCACCGCCTTTGGCTATGCCAACCCGATTGCCCCGAAGGGCGGTACCATCCGCCATGCGGTAGTGGGAACCTTCGACAGTCTAAATCCGTGGATCGTTCGGGGCAAGACCGCCATCGGCTTTACCCCGCAGGTGATCGAAACCCTGATGACCCGGTCGTGGGACGAGCCGTTCTCGCTCTATGGCCTGCTGGCCGAAACCATCGAGGTGGCCGACGACCGTTCGTGGGTGGTGTTCAAGCTGAGGCCGCAGGCGCGCTGGCACGACGGTACGCCGGTTACCGCCGACGACGTGCTGTTCACCTTCGAGACGCTGAAGACCAACGGGCGGCCGGGCTATCGCGCTTATTACGGTCGGGTAACGAAAGCCGAGAAAACGGGGGGGCGCTCGGTTCGCTTCGCCTTTCAGCCCTTGCCCGACGGCCGGTTCGACCGGGAATTGCCGCTGATCATGGGATTGATGCCGGTGTTGTCGAGCGCGTGGTGGCAAGGGCGGCAGTTCGAGAGCACGACGCTCATCCCGCCGATGGGTAGCGGTCCCTATCGGGTGGCGGCGGTGGAGGCGGGCCGCTCCATCACTTACCAGAAAGTGGATGATTATTGGGGGCGCGATCTGGCAGTGACGCGTGGCCTGCACAACGTCGATACCATCCGCTACGACTGGTATCGCGATGACGGAGTGGCGCTGGAGGCGTTCCACGCCGGGTTGGTGGACTTCCGCCGCGAGGGCGATCCGGCGCGCTGGGCCACCGCCTACGACAGCCCGGCGGTGCGCGACGGGCGGATCAGGCGGGAAATCCTGCCGCATGGGCGGCCGGAAGCGGTAAGGGCCTTTATGTTGAACACCCGGCGCTTTCCCTTCGATGATCGGCGGGTGCGCGAGGCGGTGGGGTTGGCCTTCGACTTCGACTGGATCAACCGCAGCCTGTTTTCCAGCGCGTATCGGCGGGTGGACAGCTACTTCCCCAACTCCGAGTTGGCGGCGCGGGGGGAACCCCCGGCGGCGGAGTTAGCGCTGCTGGAGCCGTTCCGGGGGCAGGTGCCGGATGATGTGTTCAGTGATGTGTATGTGCCGCCGGCCACCGACGGCAGCGGCCCGGCGGGCCTGCGCCCCAAACTGCGCCGGGCCATGGATGTGCTGGCGGCGGCGGGTTGGGTGGTGCGCGATGGGCGGCTGGTGCATGGGGCGAGCGAGCGGGCATTCGCGTTCGAGGTGCTGTTGAACAACCCGAGTGACGAGCGCTTGGCCCTGGAATGGGCACGGGCGTTGAAGCGGATGGGTATCGCGGTGCGGGTGCGAACGGTGGACACCGCCCAGTACCAGGAGCGGATCGATACCTTCGACTTCGACGTGACGCTGAACCGCTGGGTTTCGACGCTGTCACCGGGAAACGAGCAACTCCTGTACTACGGTTCGGCGGCGGCCGAGCAGGAGGGCAGCCGGAATTATCCGGGCATCCGCAGCCCGGCGGTGGACGCACTGGCGGCGGGCTTGGCTGACGCGAAGGACCGTGCCGATCTGGTGACGCGGGCGCGGGCTTTGGACCGAGTGCTGGGCTGGGGGGCGTATATGGTGCCGCTGGGCTATTTGCCGGGCGATCGGGTGGCGTATGCGGCAAAGCTGCGACATCCGGAGATCATTCCGGTGTACGGGCTGATGATCGAGACGTGGTGGGTGGAGTGATCGCGTTAGCAACGTCTACTCCGGCCTCCTGAACCTGCGGCGTCAGGGCGTCCCCGAAAGCAAAGAGAGCACCCTCGATCCCATAGACCACCAGCGATGTCGGCAGTCTTCCCAGGGCGCGTGCCGTCTCGATAGCCTCGGCGACGCCGAAGAGGTGACTGGAATAGCGGAAGAAGCTTTTCGGCAGCTCGGTCGTTGCGGCATCGAAACGGTGTATGGTGCCGGGTGGGGAACCGGATTGCACGGCGTCCACCAGGATCACGGCGTCATGGCCGCTCCAGGCGTCGATCAGGCCGGCACCCTCGCCGGAATGCTCGATGGCGTTCAGGCCGGCGGCGCGCAGGCGGTCGGCCACCCAGGGGCCGATGCCGTCGTCCGAGCGGTAGCGGTTGCCAATGCCGACGATGAGGGGGGAGCCCGCGCTATTCCCGCTCAACGGTCAACTTCAAGAAGTGGGTGGCGCAACTGATGCAGGGGTCGTAGTTGCGGATGGCCTGCTCGCACCGCCACTTCAGGGACTCGTCGGTCAGGCACAGGTTGCGCTGGACCACGCCCAACAGGTCGCGTTCGATTTGTTTCTGGTTCTGCGAGGTCGGCGGGACGATCATCGCCGTCTGGATGCGGCCCTCCGTGTCCAGGTCGTAGCGATGATAACACAGGCCACGCGGCGCTTCGGTACAGCCAAAGCCCCGGCCCGCCTTGGGCACGATCTCGACGCAACTGGCGTCCGGTTCCTCATACGTCTCGGCGATGCGCAAGCTCTCCTGGAAGGCGTACAGCACTTCGACGGCGCGGACGACAATGCTCTGGAACGGGTTCTTGACCACGCGCGGCAGGCCGGCGTCCTTGGCCGCCTGCTTCGCCAGATCGGTAAGCTGGTCGAAGTTCAAGGCGTAGCGCGCCAGGGGGCCGACCATATAGGGGCCGCCGGCCTTCGCCACGCCGTGCAGGGCATTGGAGTGCTTGACGTGCTCCTCGCCGAAGTGGTCCTCGAACTGGGACAGGGCGATGTCGAGGCCGCGGTTGGAGACGATGCGCCCGCGCTCGATGGCGTATTCGTCGGGATGGCGCATCGCCACGAAGGTGTAGTCGTCCTCGTAGTCCGGGAAATTCAGGCCGCCGAACAGAGCGATGGTCTTCAGGCTGTCGTCGATGGCTCGACGTAACGGCTCGATCAGTGCGCGGACTTCGGCCTTGCGCGGCGCCTTGTAAAAGCCGCCGACCTTGACGTTCACCGGGTGGACCGAACGGCCGCCCACCACTTCCATGATGGTGTTGCCCAGCTTTTTCATCTGCAACGCCCGCTCGACCACGCCGGGGTGCAGCTTGGAAAGCTGAATCGAATCCTCCAGCCCGAAGAAGTCCGGGGCGTGCAACAGGTAGGTGTGCAGGACGTGGCTTTGCACCCATTCGCCGCAGTAGAGCAGGCGGCGCAAGCTCGCCAGGGGACCGGTGACCGCCACGCCCAGCGCGTCTTCCATGGCGTGGGACGAGCCCATCATGTAGGCGATGGGGCAGATGCCGCAGATGCGGGCGGTGATGTCCGGCGCATCCCAGAACATCCGGCCGCGCAACAGCGCCTCGAAGAAGCGGGGTGGTTCGAAGATGCGGAACTTGATGTCCTTGACGACACCGTCCTTGACCCGGACGTACAGCGCCCCTTCGCCCTCCACGCGGGCGAGCGCGTCGACCTTGATGGTGCGGCTGGCGTTTTCCTGGAAAAGCTCAGGTGCGGTCATGCAGGTCACCCTCGGCCTTGAAGGCCGGCGCGTTGGCGTTGAACGAGCGGAACAGGTGGCCGACCTCGCGCTCCGGCACGCCCAGCTTCAAGAGTTGCGCGGCCAGCGCCGCCGTGTTGGGCGTCTCCTTCGGACCGAAGCAGCCATAGCAGCCGCGATCATGGCTGGGGCACAGGTTGCCGCAGCCGGCCTGCGTCACCGGGCCGAGGCAGGCGGCGCCCCGGGCCACCATCTGGCAGACGGTGCCCCGCTGCTTGCACTCGATGCATTGGCTGTGTGGCGGCACGCGCGGCTTGCGGCCGTTGAGGAAGGCGTTCAGCACTTCCAGAAGCTGCTCTTTATTGATGGGACAGCCGCGCAGTTCGAAATCGACCTTCACGTGGTCCTGGATCGGCGTGGAGGTGGCCAGTGTGTCGATGAACTCCGGCCGGGCGTAAACGGCGCGGATGAAGTCGTCGACGTCGCGGAAGTTGCGCAGGGCCTGGATGCCGCCGGAGGTGGCACAGGCGCCGATGGTGATCAGCGCCTTCGACTGCTTGCGGATCTTCTTGATGCGCTCGGCGTCGTGCGGCGTGCCGATGGAGCCTTCGACCAGGGAAATATCGTAGGGGCCGGCGATCTCGGCGCGGGTCGCTTCCAGGAAGTAGGCGATCTCCACCGTCTGGGCGACGGTCAGCAGTTCGTCCTCGCAGTCCAGGAGTGAAAGCTGACAGCCGTCGCACGACGAGAACTTCCAGACGGCGAGCTTGGGCCTTTTCGTTGCCATGGCTTAAAGCTCCCGCACCATGAAGAGGTCTTCGATCGTGTCGTAGCGGTAGACCGGCCCTTCCTTGCACATGAAGGTCGGGCCGAACTGGCAATGGCCGCAAAAACCCACGCCGCACTTCATGTTGCGCTCCAGCGTCACATAGATGCGGTCGTTGGTGATGCCGCGCTCGTTCAGCGCCTGGATGGCCGGGCGGGTCATGGTTTCCGACCGGCAGACGAAGGCCAGGGTGCTGGGGGCGTCGAACCGCGCCGCCTTGATGGCGGCGGCGACGCTGCCCACCCGGCCGCGATAGCCCGACGGCGCGCTGTGGACGGTAACGTGGACCTGCATGTCGAAGCGGCCGCGCCATTCGTGCAGCAGCTTTTCATAGAGGATGTCCTTGATTCCGCGCGAGCCGTAGCAGACCACGACCTTGCCGAACTCGGCGCGCCGGTGCAGCACCTCGTAGATCAGCGGGCGTAGCGGGGCCAAGCCGATGGTGCCGGTGACGAACAGCACGTCGGAACCCACCGCCGCATCCACCGGCCACGGGTTGCCGAAGGGACCGCGCACGCCGACGGTATCGCCCTTCTTCAGCTTCGCCATGGCGGTGGTTACCGTGCCGACCACGCGGATGGTGTGGACCAGCTTTGAAGTGTCGCGGCAGTCGCCGGAAATGGAGATCGCCACCTCGCCCACGCCGAAGACGTAGAGCATGTTGAACTGGCCGGGCCGGTAATGGAACGGCTGGCCGTCCAACGGCGTCAGGTGCAAGGTGAAGCAGCCGTCCACTTCCCGGATGTACCGCTCGATGCGGAACGGTCGGGGCACCATGGGGTCGGCGGCGACGGTGGCGGCCTGGGGGGCGGCCTGGGGCGAGAGCGCGGTACCGTCCATGGGTGTTCTCTCAATCGCCGTCGGTGATGGTTTCGATCAGCCGATGCCGGGTTTCCGACAGGCGATGGGCCATCACCGGGATGAAGCGCTTGTAGATCTCATAACCCAACTTCGGGTCGGCCTCGCACTTGGCGCGCAGACATTTGCCGTCCAGGCTGATGACGCGGGTCACTTCGTTGGCCCGCGCGTCGAATGCCCACTTGTAGGGCGCAATCAGCCACGACCAGCCGAGGATGTCGCCGTCGTGCAGCGTTTCCACCACCAGGGCCTCGTGACCGGGGACATGGACCTCGATGGCGACGGCGCCGTTGCGGATGAGATAGAATTTGTCCGCCGGGCCGCCTTCGCGGAAGATGACTTCGCCGGCCTTGAACACCTCGTTCGCGGCGCAGCCGACCACGATGCCGCGCGAGTCCTGGGACATGTCCTTGAGGAAGGGGTGTTCGGCCAGATAGCGGCCCAGACCTTCGACCTGCACCATGTTATGGGCTCCCCTCGCTGTCCCGAATGGCTCGGGCTTCTTCGGTGATGTCGATGCCGACCGGGCACCAGGTGACGCAGCGGCCGCAGCCGACGCAGCCCGAGGAGCCGAACTGGTCGTGCCAGTTGGACAGCTTGTGCGTCATCCACTGGCGATAGCGCGAGAAACCCTCGCGCCGGATCGGGCCGCCGTGGATATAGCTGAAATCGACGGTGAAGCAACTGTCCCAGGTGCGCCAGCGCTCGGCGTGGTCGCCGGTCAGGTCGGTAACATCCTCCACCGTCGAGCAAAAGCAGGTGGGGCAGACCATGGTGCAGTTGGCGCAGTTGAGGCAGCGCGCCGCCACCTCGTCCCAGCGCGTGTGCTCCAGGTTGCGCTTCAGCAGGGCGTCGACGCCGGGGACCATGGCGCGTCGCATCTGGGCGGTGGCCCGGATCGGCACGGACTCGACGGCGGCGAGGTCGTCGTCCGACGGGGCACGGCCGTTCAGTTCGGCCAGGATAGCATGGCCCTGGTCGGAGCCGGCCTCCACCATGAAGTCGTGGCGGTCGCCGTCAATAAGTTCAGTGAGCGCCAGATCGAAGCCGGCGGTGACCTTCGGCCCGGCGTCCATGGAGGTGCAGAAGCAGGTGGCCGCCGCCCGGCCGCAGGTAACGGCGACGATCAGTGCGGCCTGCCGACGCGCGGTGTAGCCGGGATCAACGTATTGCCCGCCGGAAAACACCCGGTCCTGAATAGCCAGGGCCTTCAACTCGCAGGCACGCACCCCTAGGAAGGCGTAGCGCGGCACCTCCACCGGCGCCGACTCGATGGTGTAGCTGCCATCCTTCCGTTCGCCCTGCCACAGCTTCTGGCGTGGCGGGAACAGGAAGCGCTTCCAGGTGTGGGGGCCGACCACATGGGCGAAGACGGCGTCGTCGTCGCCCCGGGTCAGGCGGTAGCTGCCACCCTCCTGCTCGTCCAGCCAGCCGGCCGGCAGTTCGGCCGCTGTTTCAACAGGCTCGTAGACGATGGCGCCATCGGCCACCTTGGGGCCGATCACTGAATATCCCTGGCGCGCCAGTACGGCGATCAGAGTATCCAATCCGTCGCGGCCGATAAGAGCCTTGGTCACGTCTTGCTGGGCCATGCCACCCCTGCGTTCGGAGAGCGCGTCCGGCGAAAGCCGGTGCCGGTATCATCCATCTTTGGGCGTTTTTCGTCCAGTGGATGATGCCGGCATTCCAAAGGGTCGCAGGTGGACGAAACGGGGTTATAGGATGCGCGGCAGGCGCCGCCGGTCCGAACCGCCCGGATGATGGGCGCAAGTGTCGAAGAAGACCGCTTCCAGTTGCCGCGTGCGCTGGCCGTGCTGCCCGACGGCGTGGCGCAGGTTGTCCCAGGCCATCTGGCGCAACGCCGGCTCGCCCCATGCCTGATGCAGAAGATGTGCGCCCTTGGTCAGGGCGGCCATCGCGGTCAGGTGTTCGTGCTGGGCGATGGCTTCGACCTCTTCCGGGGTCAGGTCGGTCAGGTCGATGCAGTCGTTCCAGGTCAGCATGATTCCCTCCACTGTTTCGTCACCCGCAGACCTTACTGGCGGCCAGGCTCTGGTATTGGGGTCGGTCGCTGCTGGGAGAGGGGCTGGCGCCTCAGGACGGATCGCGTCCGGATTGGCGTCTTGATGGAGGAATGGTCGCGCAAAGAATCATGGGGGTCAATGCGAAAATTTTAGCAAATTGACCGGAAAACCAGTCGATATCCATTTGCGACCGCAAGAAAAACTCTTCGCAGGCGCAAGATATCGCGGGTGCAGCAATTTGCCGGCTTGTGGCCAAGTGCTTGAAGTTTAGGTCTTCAGCCGTGGTGGTTGCGGATGGTGGCCAGGAATGCATCGCCGTAACGATCAAGCTTCGACGTGCCCACGCCGGGAATCTGCGCCAAGGTGTCGCGGGTGCCGGGGCGGCGGTGGACCATCTCCAACAGCGTCGCGTCATGGAAGATGACGTAGGGCGGCACCCCCTGGTCGCGGGCGAGTTGCATCCGCAAGGACTTCAGCGCCTGCCACAGCGGCTCGTCGGCCGGGGCCAGCGGTGTCGGGGCGGGGGCGGGGGAGCCGGCACGGCCCTGCCCGCGGCGCAGCGAGCGGCGGGTTTCGGCGGCGCGGTCGCGACGCAGGCGAATCGGCACCTCGCCCTTGACCACCGGCACGGCCGAATCCGCCAAGCGGAAGCCGCCGAAATTCTCGTGGTCGACGATCAGCAGGCCGGCGGCCACCAATTGGCGGTAGACCGACTGCCATTCGGCCTTGCTCAGGTCGCGCCCCACCCCGAAGGTCTTGATCTTATCGTGGGCGAAGCGCGTCACCTTCTCGGTCGGCTCGCCCAGCAGCACGTCGATCAGGTGGGCGCCGCCGAACCGCTGGCCGGTGCGATAGACGGCGGCCAGAGCCTTCTGCGCGGCGATGGAGGCGTCCCAGGTTTCCACCGGCTCGAAGCAGGTATCGCAGTTGCCGCAGGGCTCGGCGCCCGTTTCGCCGAAGTAGTTCAGCAGCACCTGACGGCGGCACTGGGCTGATTCGCAAAAACCCAGCAACGCGTCGAGCTTGGCGTTCTCAATCCGCTTCTGTGCGTCAGGCAGCTCGGACGAGGAGACGAGTTGGCGCAGCATCACCACGTCGTTCATGCCATAGGCCAGCCACGCGTCCGCCGGCAGGCCGTCGCGCCCGGCCCGGCCGGTTTCCTGATAGTAGCCCTCCAGGCTGCGCGGCACGTCCAGGTGGGCGACGAAGCGCACGTCGGGCTTGTTGATGCCCATGCCGAAGGCCACGGTGGCGCAGACGATCACCCCCTCGCCCTTGAGGAAGCGGTCCTGGTGGGCCTCGCGCACCTTGGGGTCCAGCCCGGCGTGATAGGGGATGGCGTCGAAGCCCTTGGACCGGAGATGTTCGGCGGTGCGCTCCACCTTGTCACGCGACAGACAGTAGACGATGCCGGAGGAGCCCGGGTGTCGCTCTTCCAGGAAGGCGACCAGTTGGCGGCGCGCGTCGGTCTTGGGCACCACGCGATAGGTGATGTTGGGCCGGTCGAAGCTGGAGATGAAGACCCGCGCGCCGATCAGGTCCAGGCGTTCCTGGATGTCGGCGCGGGTTTGGGCGTCCGCCGTGGCGGTCAGCGCGATGCGCGGCACGTAGGGGAAACGCTCGTGCAGGATCGTCAGCTGCCGGTATTCCGGGCGGAAGTCATGGCCCCACTGCGATACGCAATGCGCCTCGTCCAGCGCGAACAGGGCGAGGCTGCACTGGTCCAGAAGGTCGAGGAAGCGGGGCATCACGAGGCGCTCGGGTGCCACATAGATGAGGTCCAGTGCGCCGTCACGCATCGCCCGCTCCACCTCCAGCGCCTCGCGCCAGTCGAGCGTGGAGTTGAGATAGGCGGCGCGCACGCCGACCTGACGCAATGCGTCCACCTGATCGCGCATGAGCGCGATCAGCGGCGACACCACCACCGCCACCCCCGGACGCACCAGCGCCGGAATCTGATAGCACAGCGACTTGCCACCGCCGGTAGGCATCAGCACCAGGGCGTCGCCGCCCCGGATGACATGGTTGATGATCTCGGCCTGCTGGCCACGGAACTCCGGGTAGCCGAAGACCGTCCGCAGCACGTCCAGGGCGGCCGGCTCACCCGGCTGGATCAGAGGAAGGGCTGGGTTGGCGCTCAAAATATGGGGTCCAGAGGTGTCGCGACCTTCTGGATGTAGGAATGGCACAAAACGAAGGGAAGGCCAAGGGGGCAGGGCCTTTTTGAGGTCGGGGGCGATTTGCCCCCTCCCGTAAGAGGGAAGGGGGCAAACAAGCGTTACTTCGTCGCTTCCACCATAACCGGGGCCCGCGACGGCGGCAAAGCGCCGGGGGGGAGGGTGGTGAGGGTTTCTTCGACCAGGGCCGGGGGATGGACGGCGGCGGTGGGGACCTTCCACTCCAGCGAGTCGACTCCACCGCAGTTGCGGCACAACGCCCGCCATTCCATCTTGACGTCGCCGCATTCCCGGCAAGTCCAGGCCGGGGACGGCGGAGCGCCGGCGGCCTTGGCCAGCCAGTCGCGGGCGCCGTCGGGGTTGGCGTGCTCGGCCTCCTCCAACTCCGCCATCAGGCGCAGCACGCGGGCCGAGGGCTCCTCGGTCAGCGCCCGGTTGAGGTGGGCGCGGGCATCGGTCCACTCGCCGGTGTCCATGGCCGCGCGCGCCAGCACCAGCTCGGCCTCCACACCCGGATGGGACGAGACCAGCTTCTGCATCATGCGGTAGCGGACCTGTGGGTCGTAGGCCGTCAGCATCTCGGTGTAGGCATCGGCCAGCAACGGGTGAGGAGCCAGCCGCCACGCCTTTTCAATGGCCTTGGCGCCACGCTTCGGCCGCCCCGCCTTGACCTGGAGGCGGGACAGACGGGCCACCGCCGGGGCAAAGCCCGGCTCCAGATCCACGGCGGTCTGGGCGTGGGTAACGGCGGCCTCCGATCGGCCGCGCGCCTCCGCCTCGATGGAGCGTTCGACCAACAGGGCGGCGCGGCGGTGACGCCCCTCCGCCGCCGGCACCGCGCCGGCGTTGATCGCTTGCTGCAGAGTCTGTTCGGCCGCCGCCCAGTCGCCCGCGCGGGCCTCCAGGTCGGTCAGCGTCAACAGGACCCACGGCGTGCGCGGTTGCAGTTGGTTGGCGCGGCGCGCCAGCTCCAGGGCGTCGTGCTGCTCACCGTGCCTGAGCGCCTGGGTCAGCAGGCCACGGGTGCCGAGGAAGGCGGTTTCCGGGCGTTCCAGCATGGCCTTGAAGTAGCGCCGGGCCGCGTCCTCATCGCCGTTCAACTGGGCGGCCTGGGCCGACAGCAGCATGGTCAGCGGCGGGTCTTTCAGCAACACGTCGGCCTGCCGGGCAAAGCGGGTGGCCGCCGCGGCATCGCCGGCCGCCACCGCCACCATGCCCTGGGTCAGCGCCTTGTACCCGCGTTCCCGCTTGCGCCGGCCGCTGGCCCGGCGCATACGGCCGGGCAGATGCCCGAGTGCGCGCAGGTAACGGTAGCCGAGCGCGGCGGCCGCCAGCGCCGCCAACGCCACCAGCACGAAGACGCCGAATGGCATCGCGACGTTCCAGCCCTCCCAGTCGAGGGCGACGGTACCGGGCCTCTCGGCCAGCCAGATGGCGGCCGCGACAACGACCGCCAGCTTGACGATGAACCATAACGCCCGGATCATGGTTGGGCACCCCCGGCGGCGTTGCTCAACAGCGCCACCGCCTCGCGGGCCAGCGTGTCGCTGGCATCGCGGGCGGACAGACGCGCCTGGGCGTCCTTCAGCCACGGCTGGGCGGCATCGGCCGGCGGGCCGGACAGGCCCGACAACTCGGCCACCGCGCCGGCAAGGTCGCCCTGCTTCAGCTTGGCTTCAGCGCGGGCGACAGTGGCGTCGGCGTCCTCCCCGGCGACGTTGCCTCCCTGGCGACGCACCGACACCAACCCTTGAAGCCGCGTCAACGCCTCTTCCGCCCAGTTGGCGTTGGGGTCCTGGCGGGCGGCCTGGACGACCTGCGGGGCCACCACCTCGAACCGCTCGATCAGCCGTGCCTCCGACGGGATGCCGGATGCCGCGAAGGGTGCCACTTTTTCCAGCGCCTGGGCCACTTCGGGGTCCTTGGCGCCAAGACTGTTGACCGCGTTCAGTTCGTTCTGGAACGGCGCCGATGTGGCCAGCGCCTGACGCAGGTTGGCCGCGGCGATCACCAGCGCCTGGGCGGCGGTTTCGGCCTCGGTCTTCTGGGCCAGCGTGCCGGCGACCTCGTTGGCCTTGGCGCTGGCGGCGGACACCTCCTGCGACAGGGCCTTCACCTGGTCGTCGAGGACGCCGACCGCCTGCGCGTTTTGGGCGGCGGCATTGGCCGTACCCTCGATCTGGGCCAGCCGGGTCGCCAGCGGGGCCAGCGCCTGATTGAGCGCGGCGGTGTCGAGACCGCCTTGGCCGTTGCGCTGCTCCAGCGCGGCGAGACGACGGGACATGCCCTGAAGCTGGTCCACCAGCGGGCCGATGTCCGCCTCCGACTTGCCGGTGGCGACGGCGGCGATACGCTGGCTCAGCCCCTCGACCGTATTCTCCAGCCCTTGCAGCCGGTTGGCGAGCGCACCGGTGTCGGCGGCCGGTTGGGCCGGGGCTTGCGCCGGCCGCTGTTCCAACGCCTCAAGGCGGCTGGTGAGCGGTCCCAGATCCACCGGCGCCGGGGCGGGCTGGTTGCGCAGGCCGGCGACCGCCTGTTCCAGGGTCTGGATGCGGCCCGACAGCCGGCGCTCGATGTCGGCGATGCGCTGGTCGGGGGAGGTGACGCCGATCAGGGGATAGACGTACTGCGGCGCCCAGGCCGGGGCCGTGACCGCCGCCCCCGCCCCTAGGACGGAAACCAGCGCCGCCAGCCATGCGGCTCCGGACCCGCCGCGCCGCGCCGGGGCTGCTGCGGCTGCCGGCGGCGGGGTGGTGACGGTGGCCTTGACGGGCTCCGCCTTGGCCGCCTCCGGCTTCGCGGCTCCGGATTTGGCCGGCTCGACCTTGGCTGGCTCGACCTTGGCCGGTTCGACCTTGGCGGCCTCGGGCTTGGCAGGCTGCGTGGATTCGGGCTTGGCCCCGGACGCGGACGGTGTCGGCGGCGTCGAGGGGGTGGACGGCGTGGCGGGCGGGGTATCGCCCGGCGTCCCTGGCGTCTTCTTCTCCGGCATGGTCTCCCCCGCCTTTTCCGGCGGTGTGGGCTGCTTTGCCGCCTCAAGCGGCGGGGTGGTCGCGGTGGGGGTGGTATAGACGGAGGCGAGCCGGGCGCCGCCTGTGCCGGAACGGGGGCGTTCCTCGGCCGGGGCTGTGGCTTCCAGTTCGGCTGCCGTCAGGGAAATCTTCAATCGGCCGGCGGCGGCGCGCAGGTCGCCGTGGCGGTTGGTGGGGATGGCGCCCCGTTTCTTCCACCCCTGGACGGTGGTCACCGGCACCGACAGTTTATGAGCCATCGGCCGGATGCCGCCGAACTTGCCGATCAGGTGATCGACCGCCCGCGCCGTTTGGGCGTCACCGGGCGCGCCGTTGGCGGGCGACGTACCGTCATTGTCGTGGTCCGGTGGATCGGAACCGGGGGTAGAGGTCATGGGCGTCCCTTCCTAGACATTATTTGTCATTCGTTTTTCAGTGGCGCCCGTACTATTCAGATGTCCCGCAGACCCTCCAGAAGGGCGAGCAGGGCACCCAAGTCGGGCTGCTCCGCCACCTGTACGTCCCTCCAGGCGTACGTTTCGCCTGGTTGATTATCCGGGGATGTACGTGCCGCGTTCGCCACCGCCTTGCTGAGACACAGGGCGACCGTCGCCTGGGTGCGCCCGGCCAGTCCCGCATCGGCCAAGAGCCTAACAAACGTCCGGGCGGTACGGGGAGAGAAAAACAACACTGCGGCGATCTGATCGTTGGTCAGGGCCGCCATTGCGCCTGCCGACAGGGAAGCGGCCGTGCGCGCCTCGTACAGGACGGCGCGCTCCACGGTGAAGCCCCTGGCCGTCAACAGGCCCGACAGGTCGCCGGCCGTCACCGTGCCGGCGACGTGCAGCAGGGGGCCCCGTGCCGGGTCGCAACGCTCACATACCAGCCGGGCCAGGGCATCGGCATCGCCATCGGCGCTGGTCACGTCAATGAAACCGCATGCCCGCGCAGCATCCGCCGAGGCCCGGCCTACTGTCAGCACCGGCATGTCGCGCGCCGCCGAACGCCGCGCGAAGGCGCGTACACCGTTGGCGCTGGTGAACAGCAGTGCCTGGGAGGCGGCGCTGTCGGGAATGGGGCCATCGAGCCAGACGATGTCCAGCATCGGTTCGATCAGAGCCTCCCACCCGCGCGCCGCCAGAGTCGCGGCCAGCGACTCGGAGTCGTCCTGCGGGCGGGTGAGGAGGACCTTTTTCACGCCCTTGGTCTCATGAGGTGAAGAAATCCGCCGGCAGGTCGGCCTTCAGTTCGGCGCCGGCATCCCGGCCCATGGCGGCGGCGTCCCGGGGGGCGCCGGTGCGGCGGGCGCGGAAGATCTGCCGGCCGGCGGGGCTGGCCACCAGGGCTTCCAAGGCCAGGGCTCCGTCCGCCTCCAACCGGGCCAGTGCCGCGATGGGCGTACGGCAGGAACCGTCCAACTCGGCCAGCAGCGCCCGTTCGGCCTCGACACGTACGGCCGTCTCGGCGCAGTTGAGCGGAGCCAGCAGCGCGCGGGTACGCTCGTCGCGTGCGCGGATTTCGATGCCGATGGCGCCCTGGGCCACGGCGGGCAGCATCACCTCGGGTTCAATCACGGCGGTGATGCGGTCGGTCAGGCCGAGCCGGCGCAAGCCGGCCAGCGCCAGCATGGTGGCGTCCACCTGCCCCTCGTCCAGCTTGGCGAGGCGGGTCTGGACGTTGCCGCGCAAGGGGATGACGGTCAAGTCGGGGCGGCGCGCCAATACCTGGGCCTGACGGCGCAGGCTGGCCGTGCCCACCACCGAGCCGGCCGGCAGATCGTCGAGCGTGGCACCG
This sequence comes from Azospirillaceae bacterium, assembly GCA_035627075.1. GTDB lineage: Bacteria > Pseudomonadota > Alphaproteobacteria > Azospirillales > Azospirillaceae > DASPMK01. The sequence continues at coordinate 2,298 of DASPMK010000091.1, read as the reverse complement.
GAGCGGGAGAACCACGCGTCGCGCGGGTCTTCGCGCGGCAGCAGACAGGACATCTCCAGCCCGTCCGGCAGCCATGTCGGCACATCCTTCATGGAATGGACGGCCAGATCGATGCGGCCCGCCGCGAGATCGTCTTCGATCTCCTTGGTGAACAGGCCCTTGCCGCCGGCCTCGGCCAGCGTGCGGTCCTGGATGCGGTCGCCGGTGGTCTTGATGACGACGATCTCGATGGCGCCATCGTCCCGAAGCTCGGGGTGGGCGGCCTGGAGACGGTCGCGGGTCTGATATGCCTGCGCGAGCGCCAAGGGGCTGCCGCGCGTGCCGATGCGCAAGGGATTCGTCATGCCCCGTTTGTAGGCGCTTCGCGCGTTCAGCGGAAGGGGGCTTCGCACCGGGTGCGGCAAGGTGGTCATCGGATAACCGAGGCGATCATCCGGCAATCCCAGCCCTCTTCGTTCACGCTTCGCGAAACGACTTTGCCCCGCCGTTCGCGAAGCCGGCCCGGAACCGGCGAAACGGCGCTGGCCGGTCCATCATCCCCATGGCACGAGCCATCGCCAGCAACGCCGGTCGCCCGCCGGCCATGACCAATGATCGTTCAGGGGAAGCCCATGACCGCCGAAGCCACCATCCTCGACATTCTGACCAACATGAACTCGGTGATCTCCAACCGCCCACAAATGGCCATCTGGTTTCAGCAGGCCGCCTCCAACGTCTCGCGGTCGTTGTCGGCCTCGCCGGCGCTGACGATGGCGAGCCTGTTGAGCCTGTTCACCGGCGGCAGTTCCCTTGGTTCCACATCCGCCGCGCCGGCCGACGCGTTGGGCGGCTCCCGGCTGGGCCAGCAAAGCCGTAGCGGACTGCTGGCCAGAGTCGGCTGATTCTTCTTCCGAACGCCCCTTCCCAACCTTTCCCCAGGGGGCTTCGAGGCTCCGGACGTCACCGGCATCCCGCAGGCGCCCGGAGCCGGTTTTGGCTGATAGAAATTAATTGACAATATAGGACGGGTATCCTACAAACGTTTTTGTCAACGCCCGAGGTGTAACCACACCGCTTGGCCAAGCCGTTGGCTGTTATACAAACCTCCGTGAAAATCTCAAGGCCGGCATGCCGGTCGGATACCGCGCTTCCCTTCGAAGCCGCGGCCCGGCCGCGCGCCGGCCTTTTCTTTTTCAGGATAAAAAACCCAAATCCCACCACCCGCGAGGGGGCACAAGGCAATATGACCACGTCCATCACCCAGGCTTTCGTCAAGCAGTTCGAACGCGAAGTGCATGAAGCCTACCAGCGCATGGGCTCGAAGCTCCGCAATACCGTGCGCACCAAGAACGACGTCAAGGGCTCCGCCACCGTCTTCCAGAAGGTCGGCAAGGGCGCCGCCGTGACCAAGGCCCGACACGGGCAAGTGCCGGTGATGAACCTCGACTACACCCCGGTCGAGGCGGTGCTGGCCGACTACTACGCCGGCGACTGGGTCGACAAGCTGGACGAGATGAAGACCAACATCGACGAGCGGCAGGTGATCGCGTCCGCCGGCGCTTACGCGCTGGGCCGCAAGACCGACGAGCTGATCATCGCCGAATTGAACAAGTCCGCCAACATTGCCGGCACCGACGCCGACGGACTGACCAAGGCCAAGGTGCTGGAAGCGTTCGAGCTTCTGGGCGGGGCCGACGTGCCCGACGACGGCCAGCGCTACTGCGTGGTCGGCTGGAAGCAGTGGAGCCAGTTGCTCGGCATCGAGGAATTCGCCAGCACCCAGTATGTCGGCACCGACGAGTTGCCGTGGCGCGGCACCCAGGCCAAGCGTTGGCTGGGCACGCTGTGGATACCGCATTCGGGCCTGACGGCCGTCGGCGGGGTGCGGCAGTGCCACTGGTACCACAAGACCGCCGTCGGCCATGCCGCCGGGGCGGACGTGCAGACCGACATCACCTGGCACGGCGACCGCGTCGCCCACTTCGTCAACAATATGATGAGCCAGGGCGCCTGCCTGATCGACCCCGCGGGTGTCGTCAGCATGCGCTGCCTGGAAAGCTGAGAGGAGCCGCCACCATGGCTTTCGCGTCAACCGATCTGAGCGTGCTGGCCTACGCCAACGGCTTCACGCTCTGGCACTACCTGACCACCGACGGCCACACCGTCGTGGACACCTCGGGCTACTTCGACGCCGCCGCCGCGGTGGACACCGTCGGCTACTTCAATGGTGCTGCCGACATGCTGCGCGTCGGCGACATGATCCTCGCCAACACCGGCGTCGGCGGCACCCCGGCCGCCGGCGTCCTGGTGATCGCCGCC
>DASPMK010000090.1:0-3315 GCA_035627075.1 Azospirillaceae bacterium | reverse complement strand
CGAGAGACCCTAGGAGGAAGGTGACCATGGCCTATTCGTTTGAGGCGGAGCTTCTGCGTTGCATCCCCAACCTGCAACGCTACGCCTGCAAACTGACCCGCGACGCCGTCGCCGCCGAGGATCTGACGCAGGACTGCATCGCGCGTGCCCTCTCACGTTCCCACCGTTTCGAACCCGGCACCAATATGCAGGCTTGGCTCACCACGATGCTGAAGAACCTGCATTTCAACAACCTGCAACGCGACAAGCACATCACCAAGGTGGAACTCTGGGACAGCGCCATGTCGGTGGAGCCGTCGCAGATTTCCCGCCTCGTGTTCCGCGATGTTGACCGGGCGTTTTCGGCGCTCACGCCCAGCCAGCGCAAAGTGGTCAAGCTCGTTGCCATCGAAGGCCGTCCCTATCAGGAAGCGGCCGAAACCCTCAACGTCTCCATCGGCACCATCCGCTCCCGCCTGTGCCGGGCGCGCGAACGGCTGAACAACCTGATGGCGGCGTAATCTTACCCAATCATCGCGTGACAGCCCTCTCCCCCCACGGAGAGGGCGTTTCCCTTTACCCATTCACCACCGCCCCCCCGTTGGGGTGCAGCACCTGCCCGGTCATGTAGGACGCATCCGACGAGGCCAGGAAGACATAGCAAGGCGCTACTTCCTCAGGCTGCCCGGCGCGGCCCAGCGGCACGTCACCGCCGAAGGATTCCACCTTCTCCTCGGGGAAGGTTGACGGAATGAGCGGCGTCCAGATCGGCCCCGGCGCCACGCCGTTCACCCGGATGCCCTTTCCGGCCAGCGACAATGCCAGTGAGCGGGTGAAAGCGACCTCCGCCCCCTTGGTGGAGGAATAGTCCAGCAACGTCGGGTTGCCCTTGTAGGCCGTCACCGACGTGGTATTGATGATGGCACTGCCCTCGCCCATGTACTTCAGCGTCGCCTTGACCAGATAGAAATAGGCGAAGACGTTGGTGCGGAAGGTCCGTTCCAGCTGCTCGGCCGTGATATCCTCGATGGATTGCTCCGGATGCTGTTCGCCGGCGTTATTCACCAGGATGTCGACGCGGCCGAAGGCATCCACCATGCGCGCCACCGCGTCTTGGCAGTGCTTCTCGTCGCCAAGGTCGCCACGGATCAGGATGCAGTGCTGGTTCTCCGCCTCGACCAGTCGCTTGGTTTCCTCGGCATCCTTGTCCTCCTCCAGATAGGCGATGCCGATCTTGGCGCCCTCACGGGCGAACAGCACCGCCACGGCGCGGCCGATACCGCTGTCGCCGCCGGTAATCAGCGCAATCTTGTCCTTGAGCTTGCCGGTGCCCTGGTACTCGGGCTTGGTTTCCTTGGGCTGCGGCTGCATGGGGCCTTCGCGGCCCGGTCGGGTGTCCTGGTGCTGCGGCGGCTGTTGTTGAGCCATGGCGAATTCCGGGTAAGGAACGGTGAACAGTCACGGCTGGATCAACAGCTCCGATTCCACCGCGTTCCCTCAACCTCTTTCCTTCGGAACAACTGTCCAAACGGCCTGTTACAGCGAACGACTTCCGCTTTCGACAGAAGTGATTGATGGTGGCGTCCGTTCCAGCTTATCCGGGAGGTTGGGGAGCACACCGAAAACAAGCACGCACCGGCGGCGGCGATGAAGCGAGTGACCATGAGCGATATCAACGCCTACCTGGACGGGGCCTTGACCGAGGCCGAACGGCGCGAGATGGAACAGGCGATCCGTGAGGACCCCGAGGCGGCGGCGCTCATCCACCTGCACCGTCGCCACGTCGAGGAACTGCATCGCCTCTACGACAGCGTCCTGGAAGAACCGATCCCCGAGCGCATGCTATCCCTTCTGCGCCGGGCACGGGAGCGCTGATGCGCTCCTCTCAAACGCCCTCATCCGCCATCGACACCAGCAATGCGTTGCCGCCGGCGGCGGTGGTGTTGATGGTCAATGTCCGCTCCACGCCAAACCGATAGAGATAGTGCGGGCCGCCGGCCTTCGGACCGGTCCCCGACAGCCCTTCGCCGCCGAAGGGCTGCACCCCGACCACGGCGCCGATCATGTTGCGGTTGATATAGGTGTTGCCCACCGGCAGACGCTCGTGGATCAGCCGCGCGGTGCGCTCAATGCGGCTGTGGATGCCAAGGGTCAGGCCATAGCCGGTCGCCGCGATGGCGTCGATCACCGCGTCCAGCCGGTCATGGCGGTAGCGCACGACGTGGAGAACGGGGCCGAACACTTCCCGTTCCAACCGGCCGATGGTGTCGATCTCGAAAGCACACGGCGCGAAGAAGCTGCCGTGGGCGCAGTCCCCGCCCACCACGCCCTGGAACAGCGGGTGCCCTTCGCCGGCCATGCGCCGGGCATGGGCCTCCAGCGTGGCGACGGCCTCGGCGTCGATGGCCGGGCCGACATCGGTGGCGAGCCTGCCTGGATCGCCCACCACCAATTCCTGCGCCGCCCCCTTCAGCATGCGCAGCACGCGATCCGCGATGCCGTCCTGAAGAAACAGGACCCGCAACGCCGAGCACCGCTGCCCGGTCGAACGGAAGGCGCTGGTCACCACGTCGTCCACCACCTGCTCGGGCAGCGCCGAGTTGTCGACGATCATGGCGTTCTGGCCGCCGGTCTCGGCGATGAAGGGCACCATCGGACCGCCGCGCTGCATCAGCGTCAGGCCGATGCGCTGCGCCGTCTCGGTCGAGCCGGTGAAGGCGACGCCGGCCACCCGGCGGTCGGCGACCAGACGGCCGCCGACGCTGGCGCCGTCGCCCGGCAGCAGGTGCAGCACCTCCGCCGGCACCCCGGCGCGGTGAGCAAGGGCGGTGGCGTGCGCGGCGATGAGGGGAGTCTGCTCGGCCGGCTTGGCGATCACCGCGTTGCCGGCGACCAGCGCCGCCGCGACCTGCCCCAGGAAGATCGCCAGCGGGAAGTTCCACGGGCTGATGCAGACGAAGACGCCGCGCCCCGTGAGGCGCAGCTCGTTGCGCTCGCCGGTCGGGCCGGGCATAAGCTTCGGCTCGAAGTCCTCCCGGGCGCGGGCGGCGTAGTAGCGGCAGAAGTCCACCGCCTCGCGCACCTCGGCCAGCGCGTCGGGAATGGTCTTGCCGGCCTCGCGGACCAGCAGCGCCACCAGCTCGTTGCGCTCCCCCTCCAGCAGGTCGCCGAGGCGGTCGAGGCAGGCGGCGCGCTCGGCCACCGGCCGCGCCGCCCAGGCGCGTTGCGCGGCGACGGCGACGGACAGCGCGCGGTCGGCGTCCTCCGGCGCCGCCTCCACCACGTGACCGACGATGCGGCGGCGGTCGGCGGGGTCGTGCAGCGCCGTTGGCAGGC
>DASPMK010000089.1:0-8745 GCA_035627075.1 Azospirillaceae bacterium | reverse complement strand
TGCTCATCGCGCAAATGATGAAAAGCCTGTTTCCCCGGCGCGACCTGGTGTTTCGCTACGGCGGGGAGGAGTTCGTGGCGGTGGTGCCGGCGTCCACGCAAGCCGCCGCCTCCGCCCTCTTCGACGGCTTCCGCCGGGCGGTGGAGGAGCATGATTTCCCCCAGGTCGGCCGGGTGACAGCCAGCGTGGGCTTCGTGCGCATCGTCGGCGGCCGGGCTCTGGCGGAACTGGTGGGGCAGGCCGACCACGCGCTTTATTACGCCAAGCACAACGGGCGCAATCAGGTGCGCTCCTTCGACCAGCTGGTCGCCGAGGGCTTTCTCGATTCCGCCGTGGCCGAGGGCGACATCGAGCTGTTTTAGCCGAAAACCACGACCGCGAGGACCATGGGCCGCGTTCGCATTCGCGCCCGCTTTGCGAAAAGATGATCGGCGAGGGTGCCGCTCCCCACCGCTTTTTGCAACCGGCCCTTTACAGAGGCGCGGTTTTGCGGTTTCCCTCCCTTCCGCCGAACCATCGCGAAGCGGATTTTTACATCTTGCGCATTCTGTTCATCACCTCCACCCGCGTCGGCGACGCCGTGCTGTCCACGGGGCTTCTGGGCCACCTCGTCGAAACCCATCCGGGTGCGCGGATGACGGTCGTCTGCGGGCCGCCCGCCGCCTCTCTGTTCCGCGCGGTGCCAGGGCTGGAGCGGGTGATCGTGATGGCGAAAAGACCACTGTCGGGCCACTGGCCGCGGCTGTGGGGGCAGGTGGTGGGACGGCGCTGGGATCTGGTGGTGGATCTGCGCAACTCGCCGGTGTCGCGCCTGCTGGTCAAGGGCCGGTTGGCGGTGCCGCCGCGCGAGGGGCGGGGCGGCACCCATCAGGTGGAGCGGCTGGCCCGCACCCTGGGCCTCAGCCCGCCACCGTCACCCCGCCTGTGGTTCAGCGGGGCGGATCGGGCCAAGGCCGCCGAACTGGTGCCGCCGGGGCCGCCGGTGCTGGCGCTGGCTCCCGTCGCCAACTGGGCCGGCAAGACGTGGCCGGTCGATCGTTTTGCCGACCTCGCCCACCGCTTGACGGCGCCGGACGGCATTCTGCCCGGTGCCCGCGTCATGGTGCTGGGGACCGAGGGCGAGCGGGCGAAGGCCGGGCCGCTGCTCGACGCCGTCGAGCCCGGACGCCGGATCGACCTGATGGGCCGCACCGATCCGCTGGAGGCCGGGGCGTGCCTGACGCGCTGCGCCCTGTTCATCGGGAACGATTCCGGCCTGATGCACATCGCGGCGGCGGTGGGGGTGCCGACGCTGGGCCTGTTCGGCCCCAGTCGGTCGGATCGTTACGGCCCATGGGGAGCGCACGCCGCCTTTGTCGAGGGATCGCTCGGCTACGACCAGATCACCACCGCCCCCGGCTTCAGTTTCCAGGCCGCCACCAGCTTCATGGGCAGCCTGTCGGTGGACGCGGTGGCCGGCGCGGCGCGGGTGCTGTGGGAGAAACAAATTCCCCGTGTAATACCAAGTTGAGAAAGTTATCCCTTCTGAAGCTGGTATAAGCCAAAAACACGGATGAACAAAAGAACGTCATACGCGGGCTTGACCCGCGCATCCGCGTCATCGGGCGGGGTGGCCGTTCACCGTGGATAGCCGGGTCAAGCCCGGCCATGACGGCTTCCTATTCAATACGCGTATTCCCGGAACACCGGATCGACGCTGCCGCCCCACTCTCCCTCGTACTTCTTCAGCAACTCCACAGCTGGTGTCTCACCGGACCCCGCGATGGCGAACAAGGTATCGAGGAAGTGGCTCTCGTCGTCGCCCCAGGCATCGAGCATGGCGCGGCGACGCAGGCCCGCCCGCGCGATATCCAGCACTTCCAGCGCCACTTCGCGCAAAGGCCGCCCGCGCAGGCGGGTTTCCAGGGCGTGTTTCGGCACCTCGGCTCGCAGGTGGGCCCGTTCCTGCGTGGTCCAGTCCTTGACCAAATCCCATGCAGCGTCCAGCGCCTGGGTGTCGTACAGCAGCCCGACCCACAGGGCCGGCAGGGCGCACAGCCGGCGCCACGGCCCGCCGTCGGCGCCGCGCATCTCCAGGTACTTCTTCAGCCGCACCTCGGGGAAGATGGTGGTGAGGTGGTCGGCCCAGTCGCCGATCAGTGGCTTTTCCCCGGGCAGCGCCGGCAGCTTGCCATCGAGGAAGTCGCGGAACGACTGGCCCGAGGCGTCGATGTACCGGCCGTCGCGGTAGACGAAGTACATCGGTACGTCCAGCGCGTAGTCCATGTACCGCTCGAAGCCGAAGCCATCCTCGAACACGAACGGCAGGTCGCCGGTGCGGTCGCGGTCGGTGTCGGTCCAGATATGGCTGCGGTAGCTCTGGAAGCCGTTGGGCCGCCCTTCGATGAACGGAGAATTGGCGAACAACGCCGTGGCGATGGGTTGAAGCGCCAGGGATACCCGGAACTTCTTCACCATGTCGGCCTCCGACGCGAAGTCCAGGTTCACCTGCACGGTGCAGGTGCGGATCATCATGTCGATGCCCAGGGTGCCTTTTTTCGGCATGTAGTCGCGCATGATCCGGTAGCGGCCCTTGGGCATCCACGGGATGTCCTCGCGCTTCCACTTGGGCTGGAAGCCCAGGCCGATCATGCCGATGCCCAATTCCTTGCCGATCTCCTTGGCCTGGGCCAGATGATCGTGGACTTCCTCGCAGGTGTCGTGCAGCGTGCGCAGCGGCTCGCCCGACAGTTCCACCTGCCCGCCGGGCTCCAGCGTGATGCTGGCCAGCCCCTTGGCCAGGGCGATGACGTGGCCGTTCTCACTCACCGGCTCCCAGCCGTAGCGCGTCCAGGCGTTCAGCACGGCGCCGATGCCATCGGGGCCGTCGTAGGGCAGGGGCTTCAGGTCCGACAGGCGATAGGCGAACTTCTCGTGTTCGGTGCCGATGCGCCACTGGTCGGCGGGTTTGTTGCCGGATTCGAACCAGGCGATGAGCTGGCGGTGGTCGGTGATCGGCTCACCGCGCGTTTTCGGCGGAGCGGACATCACGACTCTCCGTTGTGGGGGTGGCCCGCCGGCGTGGCGGAACGGAAGGGCGGCCTCGTGTCGGCGCCGGCCGCCGACCAATCCCCGGCCAGGGACTGCCAGCAGGCCAGCGCGGCCAGTGCCGCCGTGTCGGCGCGCAGGATGCGGGGACCCAGGCCGACGGGAACAACAAACGGGAGTTTCTTAAGGTCGTCAAGTTCGGTCTTTGCGAACCCGCCCTCCGGCCCGATCAGGATGGCGGCCGGCTGTCCCTTGGCCTCGGCCACCGCCTCGGCGATCGGCCGGGCCTCGCCGCTTTCGGCGCACAGGAACAGGCGGCGCTCCGCCGGCCAGCCGCCCAGCACGCGCGGCAGATCCAGGGGCTCGCGCAACTCGGGCACGGTCAGCCGCTCGGACTGCTCCGCCGCCTCGATGGCGACAAGGCGCAGCCGGTCCAGGTTGACGCGGTTGACGTCGGTGTGGCGGGTGAACACCGGCCATAGCGTCGAGGCACCCAGTTCGCTGGCCTTTTCCACCAGCCAGTCGATGCGCTGGCGCTTGATCGGCGCGAACAGCAGCCAGATGTCGCCGGCCGCCGTTTGCGGCCGGGTTCGGCGGCCGACGGTCAGCGAGCACCAGCCCTTGCCGAATCCGTCGATCGCTGCCTCGTGCTCGCCGTCGCGGCCGTTGAACAGCGCCACCGCGTCCCCCTTTTCCATGCGCAACACATGGCGCAGATAGTGGGCGCGCTGGGCGTCCAGGCCCAGGGTGCGGCCGGGGGCAAGCTCGTCTTCGACATAAAGGCGGGTCTTCAAGGGCGCGTCGTCGGCCATGATCGTCCGTTCGGTTGCGGCCTAAGGCATTTTGCGCCGCATGATGAACCAACCTAGGGCCTGACGCATCCGGATAATGTGGCCGGGCATCCGGGGCCGACGCCTGTGGCATCGGTCGGCGTGAGCTTCAGTGCTTATGGGATTTCTCGGTCAACACGTCCATCAGCGCCAACAGTACGCCCGAGACGATAAAGGCGATGTGAATGCCCACCATCCACCCCAGGTCACGGTCGCTCATCTCATGGATGTGCATGAACGCCTTCAGGATGTGGATGGAGGAGATGGCGACGATAGAGGCCACCAGCTTCAGCTTCAGCCCGCCGAAGTCCAGCTTGCCCATCCATTCCGGCCGGTCCTCGTGGCCTTCGACCCTGATTTTGGAGACGAAGTTCTCGTAGCCGGAAAAGATCACCATCAAGATCAGATTGCCGATCATCGCCAGATCGACCAGCGACAGCACCATCAGGATGATGTCGGTTTCACTGGCGGCGAGCACGCCCGGAACTTCGTGAATAAGCTCCTGGATGAACTTCACCACCACCAGGAAAAGCGACACCACCAGTCCGACATACACCGGAGCGAGGAGCCACCGGCTGCGGAACATGAGCAGTTCGAGAAAGCGTTCCATATCGTCCTAAAGGGGTAGGTTGTGCAGCGCACCCTACGTACGGAAGAGGAGGCGGAGGTGCAAGGGGCTTCTCACTCCCCCACCACCTGCGCCACCACCTGCCGGGTGTGCGGCCGGGTGCGATGTTCGAACAGGTAAATGCCCTGCCACGTCCCCAGCGCCATCCGCCCGCCGGCCACCGGGATCGACAAGTTGACCGCCGTCAGCGCCGAACGGATGTGGGCGGGCATGTCGTCCGGCCCCTCCAGGGTGTGCCGGTAGAGCGCCGGGTCCTCTCTCACCAGGCGTTTGAAGAAGGTCTGAAGGTCGCGCTGGACGTCGGGGTCGGCGTTTTCCTGGATCACCAGCGAGGCCGAGGTATGGCGGCAGAACAGGGTCAACAGCCCCGTCCCGATGCCCTCCCCCGTGAGCCAGCGGGTTACCTCTCCCGTGATCTCCACCAGACCCTGCCCGGCAGTGCGGACTTCCATGGTCGTGTGTGCCTGTCGCATGGGCCTCTTGCTCCTCGTGCGGTCCGTCTCAAGAACTGTGCCCTCGACGAGCGCGGGCGCCAAGGCCGTAACGTTCAGGCTTGCGCTCCGCTAATGTTCTATATAGAACTTTTCTATACGGAACGAGGATTGCCATGACCGATGATGACCTGAAGGTCCATGCCCTGGACCTGCTGGAGACGGCGGAGGCCGCCTACCTCACCACCTTGGACCGGCACGGGCGACCGCAGACCCGCGCCATGCTCAACCTGCGGCGCGGCGCGCAGTTTCCCGCGCTGATCCCCTTCTTTGCCGACCGGCGCGACGGTTTTGAGATGTGGTTCACCACCAACACCGCGTCCGGCAAGATGGCGGACCTTGCCGGCAACCCGGCGGTGTCGGTCTACTGCTGCCGCCCCGCCGACTGGCGCGGCCTGATGCTGGGCGGCGACATGGAGATCATCGAAGACGCGGCGGTGAAGGCCCGGCTGTGGTGCGACGGCTGGGAGCTGTACTATCCCAAGGGGCCGTCCGATCCCGACTACGCGGTGCTGCGGCTGCGCCCGACCGGGGTGCGGTATTACCATCAGCTCCGCTCGGCCGTTCTGGTGGGGTGAGATCATGGCGGCTTTGCGCGGCGGCGGCTTTCTCCTGGCCAAGGTGCATCACCTGTCGGGGCGGGTTTTCAGCCGGCTTCTGAAGCGCCACCGGCTGGACGAGATCAACCCGGCCCAGGGCCGCATCCTTTTCGTCTTGTGGGAGCAGGACGACATCCCGATGCACGAGCTGGCCCGGCGCACCGCCTTGGGCAAATCGACGCTGACGGCCATGCTCGACCGGCTGGAGCGTGACGGCTACGTCGAGCGGGTGCCGGCCCCGGACAGCCGGCGCAGCGTGCTGGTCCGCCGCACGCGCAAGGACGAGGTGTTCCGGCAGGGCTTCGTCGCGGTGTCGCGGGAGATGACCGAGCTGTGGTACCGCGGCTTCGACGAGGCCGGGCGGCAACGGTTCGAGGACGATCTCGCCCGCATTTTCGCCAATCTCGAAGCGGCGGAAAGGGAGGGCGAATGACCGGCGTCCCAGGCTTCGACGGCTTCCGCGAGGACGGGCTGGCGTTCCTGCGGGCGCTTGCCGCCAACAACGACCGGGCGTGGTTCGCCGCACACAAGACCTGGTACACCGATGGCCTGCTCGACCCGATGCGCCGTCTGGTGGTGGCGCTGGCGCCGGTGATGGTGGGAATCGATCCGGCGCTGGAGGTCGATCCCCGGCGCGGCACCATTTCCCGCCTGCACCGCGACACCCGCTTTTCCGCCGACAAGGCGCCATTCCGCGTCAACCAGTGGATCGCCTTCAAGCCGGCGGCCCGCGACTGGACCGACCGGCCGGCGTTCTTCCTGGAGTTCGACGCCGACCGCCATCGCTACGGCATGGGGTTCTACCGGGCATCGCCGGCGACCATGGCCGCCGTCCGCGAGGCCATCCAGGCCGACCCGCCGGCCTTCGCCGCCGCCGTCGCGGCTGCCGCCGGCGCCGGCTTCGAGCTGGCGGGGGAGGTGTACCGCCGTCCCCGGCCATTCACGGACCTGCCCGACGCGGCGCGGGGCTGGTTTTGCCGCAAGAACGCCTACATGGTCCGGGCGGGGGCGGTGGACGCGGTTTTTCTCGGCCCGGAACTGGTGGAGAGGATCGCCGGCGCCTTCACCGCCGCCGCGCCGCTGTACCGCTTCCTCAACGACCGGGTTTGCGCCTACCGCCGGATGTCGTCGCGCAGTATGGCGTAGAGCACATGGTCGCGCCAAGCCCCGTCGATGCGCAGATAGCCGCGCGCGTGTCCCTCGTGCTGGAAGCCCACCTTCTCCAACAGCCCCCGACTGGCCTGGTTGGTGGGCAGGCACGCCGCCTCGACCCGGTGCAAGCCTAAGTGTTGGAAGGCGAAGTCCAGCGCCAGCCGCGTCGCGTCGCTGATATAGCCGCGCCGGGCGTGGTTCTGCCCCACCCAGTAGCCCATGGTGGCGGTCTGCGCCACGCCACGCCGCACGTTGGACAGGCCGATGCCGCCCACCAGCGTCCCGTTCTTGCGTTCGAACACCAAGAAGGAATAGCCCTCGTCCTCGCGCCACTCGGTGGTCTGGCGCTTCAGCCGGCGGGTGAAGGCGGCGCGGGTCAACGCGTCGGGTGGCCAGGTCGGCTCCCACGGCGCCAGAAAATCGCGGCTTGCCGCCCGCAACTCCGCCCAGACGGACCAGTCGCGGGCGGCCGGCGGGCGGATGACCACCCGTTGCCCTTCCAGCCGCACCGCCGGCAGACCCAGGAGACCGCCACCCAGCAATCGGATCAAGGGGCGCTCCTTCCTCCTGGCGTTCAGGCCAGACGGGCCGCGATGCGGTCGTAGTCTTCGAGCCGGGCGAGCGGGCCGATGGCCGCCAGCGTCGGGCGGCTGGAGCGCAGCCGCCGCGCCAGTCGCCGCACCGTGTCCAGATCCACCGCCTGGATCTTCGCCACCACCTCCTCCACCGGGATCGGCCGGTTGAAGGTCAGGATATGCTGGCCCAGTTGTTCGCAACGGGACATGGAGCTTTCCAGCGCCATCAGCGTGCCGGCGCGAAGCTGCGCGCGGGCGCGGGCCACCTCCTCCTCGGTCACGTCGTCGGCGACGCGGACGATCTCGTCGCAGACGATGGGCACCAGTTCGTTCACCTGTTCCGGTCCGGTGCCGGCGTAGATGCCGAAGGTGCCGCCGTCGTGATAGCCGGCGGCGAAGGTATAGATGGAGTAGACCAGCCCCCGCTTCTCCCGCACCTCCTGGAACAGGCGGGACGACATGCCGCCGCCCAGCAGCGTGGACAGCACCGAGTGGCCGTAGTAGTCGGGATCGTGGACCGGCACCCCGTCGAAGCCCATCACCAGATGCAGCTGCTCCAGGTCGCGCTCCTCGCGGAAGTCGCCGCCCTGATAGCGGGCGGGCTCGGCGTTGCGGTCGCCGCCGGAGGGCAGATCGGCGAAGGCCTTGGCAGCCATATCCGCCAGCCGGTCATGATCGACGCGGCCGGCGGCCGACACCACCATGGTGCTGCCGCGATAGCGGTTGGCGACATAGTCGGCCAGCACCGGGCGCGACAGGCTCTCGACGATCGATGCCTCGCCCAGCACCGGGCGGCCGATGGCCTGACCGGGGTAGGCGGTGGCCTGGAAGTGGTCGAAGATGATGTCGTCGGGCGTGTCCTCGGCCTGACCGATTTCCTGCAACACCACCGCCCGCTCGCGCGCCAGTTCGGCTTCGTCGATCAGCGAGTGCTGGAGCATGTCGGCGATGAGGTCGAGTGCCAGCCCGGTATCCTCCGCCAGCACCTTGGCGTAGTAGGCGGTCTGCTCGCGGGTGGTGTAGGCGTTGAGGTGCCCGCCCACCGCCTCGATCTCCTCCGAGATGGCGAAGGCCGAGCGGCGGCGGGTGCCCTTGAACATCATGTGTTCGACAAGATGGGCCACGCCGTTGACCTCGGCGGTTTCGTGGCGGGTGCCCACGCCCACCCACACGCCGAGCGATACCGTCTCCACTCCGGCCATGGAATCGGTGGCGACCGTCAGGCCGTTGGGCAGGGTCGAGACGCGGACGGTCATACGGGCGCCCCCGGCTGGGCGACGCGCGAACGCTGGCGGACGAAGTCCTGAAGGGTGGCGAGGTCATTGGGCAGCACGGTATAGCGCTCCTCGCGCTGGTAAAGGTCGGCCAGATGGCGGGGCAGGGCCGGGCGCACGCCGGTGGCGGCTTCCACGGCGTCGGGGAACTTGGCCGGATGCGCGGTCG
>DASPMK010000088.1:0-4380 GCA_035627075.1 Azospirillaceae bacterium | reverse complement strand
TGGGAAAAACCGATGCGCAGGTCGCCAGACTCGACCCGGGACGGGCTCGCCGCCGCCAGGGACATCGCCGCCAGTACGAGAATCCATGATCCCAGGCGCATGTTTCCCCCGTGGACTCGCGGCCCGTTGACCTGCGGTTTGTCGTTATTGGCGCGAGGCGCGGGTCGATGCTAGGGGAAGGGCGTTTTGTGTACAAGTTCCATCTGATAAGGCTCGAATGCACGACGGGGCGGTGCCTTGACAAGGTCGCCGCCCCGTCCGAACCATACCTAGCCGGCGGTTCCCGACCGCACCCGGGCCAGGAAGCCGTCAACCTGATGGCGCAGGCGTTCCGCCTGCTGCGACAGGCCGTTCGCCGTTTCCAGAGCCATACCGGCCAAGGAACCCGTGGCGCCCGCGGCTTGGGTGACGCCCTGAATGTTGCGCGAAACCTCCTCGGTTCCGGTAGCGGCCTGCTGGACGTTGCGGCTGATCTCCATGGTAGCGGCGGACTGCTGGCCCACGGCGGCGGCAACGACCGTGGTGATCTCGTTCATCCGGTCGATGGTGCCGCCGATGGCACCGATGGCCGACACCACTGTCTGCGTGATGCCCTGAATCTGTTGGATCTGGTTCTGGATGTCCTCGGTAGCCTTGGCGGTCTGATTGGCGAGACTTTTCACTTCCGAGGCCACGACCGCGAACCCTTTCCCGGCCTCGCCGGCGCGAGCGGCCTCGATCGTCGCGTTCAGCGCCAACAGGTTGGTCTGCCCCGCGATGTTGTTGATCAGGTTGATCACGTCCCCGATCTTCTGGGCGGCGTCGGCGAGGGTGCCGACGGTTTGATTGGTGCGGCCCGCCTCCTGCACCGCGGCATCGGCGATGCGCCGCGATTCCGAGATCTGCCGCTCGATCTCGTTGACCGAACTGCTCAACTCCTCGGCGGACGTCGCCACGGTCTGGACGTTCAGTGAGGCTTCCTCCGAAGCGGTGGCGACGGCCGTGGCCTGCTGCGAGGTCTGGGCGGCGTTGGCCGACAGACTTTCCGCGTCATGCCGCATCTGGCCCGCCATGGCGGAAACGCCATCCACCACAGACCGGACGCCGCATTCGAATTCGTCGGCCATCACCAGCAGGGCCTTGTGCTTGTCCTCTTCCGACTTCTGCCGCTGTCGCTCCTGCGCCGCCTCCATTTCGCGCATGCGCAGGGCGTTGTCGCGGAACACGCGCACCGCACCGGCGATGGCACCGATTTCATCGGCGCGGTCAGCGCCGCCGATGGTCACGGCCAGATCGCCGTTGGCGACCCGCAGCACGGTGCCGGCGATGGCTTGCAGCGGGCGACGCAGCAGCACATGGGTCAGGAACCAGGTGACGATGGCCAACGCCAGGGAGAGAATCACGCTGCCGCCGATCAACTGGTTCCGCAGTGCCCAGGCCGATGCCAGAACCTTGTCCTCGGGAAGGCTGACCAGCACCGACCAGGGGGTGCCGGTGGTGCCGATGGCGATAGGCATCAGAAACTGGTTATGACGCCGGCCATCGCCATGGACCAGATCGACGGTGTGGGCCTTGCCGGCCTGCACGGACTTCCGGGCGTCGGCGTAGACGGGCAGTCCTTCGTCCATCGCCTTGCCCAGCCGGTCGGCGCGGTCGTTCGTCACCCACAGGCCGCCGTTCGACACCACGGAGACGAAACCCGTTTCAAAGGGACGGATTTTCCCGACTTTGGCCTGGATATCCTCCAACATGATGTCGATGCCGGTCACGCCGACGAATTTGCCGCCCACCATGATCGGCACGGCCAGGGAGGTCATCAGAACTTCCTTGCCGCCGACCGGATAGGTGTAGGGGTCAAGCACCGTCTGGCGGCCGGTCCGCTTGGGCAGGAGATAGTAGTCGCCAACACCTTCCTTGTCGTAGTCCACTAGAGCTTCGAGGGCGATCTTCCCGCCTCCCCGGTTCCAGTAGGAAATAAAGCGACCTCCGGCGTCGGAACCAGCGGTGTTGGCGAAAGCGGTGTCCTGCCCGTCCAGCGCGTTGGGCTCCCACGCCGACCAGACGCCCAGGAATTGCGGGTTGGCTTCCAGGGTTTCCCGCAGCGCGGCATTGTAGACGTCGCGGCTGCTGGTGCCGGCCTTTTTGAGGCCCTGGAAGCTTTCGGCGAGCGTCCGCGCCGTGAGCAATGCCTGCTCCAACTCGCGCGAGACGTCGGCGGCATGGCGACTAGCCGTCTCCACGCCTTCGCGGTGAGCCTGCTCGACAGCGATTCCGGCGGCCCGCGACGTCAGGATGGAAACCATTACGGCGAATCCGATCATCGACATGCCGATAATCGATAATAGAAGTTTTGTGCTGATCTTCAGGGATTTCAGGACCGGCATCGTTTTGCTCCCCCCCATATGTTCCCAAGGACCGCCCCAGCCGGATAGACCCATCGGCGGGGCTTTCGCCTCGTCGGTTTATAACGACACTAAACAATTTGATTTCTAAACATTATCAGGGGGATCGAAAGGCTGTCAATCGCCTGATCTCCACCATCGGACGGCCGTTGCTCGGGTGCGCGGCCGGTTTCCGAGGTCAGGATCGGCCATACTTATTTCGAAAGGGTTACAAAGATGCGTAATCTTCGAGAAAGTGAGACCCTGCCCGCGCGCCATGGGGGGTCTGGGCCTCGATAAAGTGGAGTAGCACGCCGGCACATCATCGGGCTCGCCTGTTTAGGGAGGTGATCCCGTTGGGCAGGTCCGGTGGCGCCATATGTCTTCCTACATCGTTATGCTCGTTTGTGTTGGCGTGCTGGTGCTGCTGGTGGCCTGGCTGCCGATGGTGCTCAAGGAATTGCCGCTCTCGCTGCCGATCCTCTGCGTGGCGTTCGGCTTCGGTCTGTTCCAAATCCCCGTCCTCGATTTCCCCGATCCGCTGCGCTATCCCGAGGTGACGGAGCGGTTGACCGAATTCATCGTTATCGTCGCCCTGATGGGGGCCGGGCTAAAGCTCGAACGGCCGCTGCGGTGGCGATCCTGGCTGGTGACGTGGCGGCTTCTCGGCATCACCATGCCCCTGTCCATCGTCGCCATCGCGCTGATCGGCTGGGGCGTACTCGGCCTGCCGGCGGCGGCGGCCATGCTGCTGGGCGCCGCGCTGGCACCCACCGATCCCGTCCTGGCGGCCGATGTTCAGGTGGGACCGCCCCGCTCCGGCGAGGAGGACGAGGTCCGCTTCAGCCTGACTTCCGAAGCCGGCCTCAACGACGGCCTCGCCTTTCCCTTCACCAATCTTGCCATCGCCATGGCGCTCGCCGGCCCTGAGCCCGGGGCGTGGACCCTGGAATGGCTGGGCATGGACGTCGTGTGGAAGCTGGCGGCGGGTGTCGGTGTCGGCTGGCTGGTCGGCAAGGGGCTCGGCCTTCTGACGTTCGCCCTGCCCAATCGGGCCCAACTCGCCCGGACCGGGGATGGTTTCGTTTCGCTGGGGATCACGCTGATCGCCTACGGCCTGACCGAGTTGGCCCACGGCTACGGTTTTCTGGCGGTGTTCATCGCCGCGCTGGCGCTGCGCCACGAGGAACGGGGCCACAGCTATCACGAAACTCTGCACGACTACATCGAACAGACCGAGCGCCTGTTGATGATGACGTTGCTGGTGCTGTTCGGCGGGGCGCTGGCCCACGGGCTGCTGGACTCCCTGACCTGGACGGCGGCTCTCGCCGCGCTGGCGATCCTGTTCGTCGTGCGGCCCCTGGCCGGTTTCGCCGGCCTGTGGGGCAGCCGGTTACCTTTTCACGAGCAGGCGATAATCGGCTTTTTCGGCATTCGGGGCATCGGCTCCTTCTATTATCTTGCCTACGCCCTGAACGAGGCCGACTTCGTCGAGCCCGATTTTCTCTGGGCCGTGGTCGGATTCATCGTGTTGGCGTCGATTGTGGTCCACGGTGCGAGCGTGACCCCGGTCATGCGCGTGATGGATGCTCATCGTTCTTCCGCCTTGAAGAAACGGACGGCCCATGCCGAGCCCCGCTGAACGGCCGAACAAGGCTACCGCGATGCACCGGTCGCCGCTTCCGGCGCGTCGGCGGCCGGCGTCAGCCGCAAAATCTTCCCGTCGTCCTCGTCGGTCAGCGCGTAGACCGCGCCGTCCGGCCCTTGGGCCACATCGCGGATACGAGCGTCCAGGCTCAAGCGCTCCTCCCCGGCAACGCGCGTGCCATCGAGTATAAGGTGGACGATCCCCTGGGACACCAGCCCTCCCACCAGCAGGTTTCCCTTCCATTCCGCGAACAGGTCGCCCGTATAGAACGTCATGCCCGAGGGCGCGATCACCGGGGTCCACTGGTAAATGGACTGGGCGAGATCCGGCCGCGTCGGCGGGTCTGGGATATCCCCACCGGAATAATGTCGG
>DASPMK010000087.1:0-2552 GCA_035627075.1 Azospirillaceae bacterium | reverse complement strand
TAATCGCCGTCTTTCTCGTCCACCAAACGCGGGGCAGAAGCCAGCATGCCATAGCCGTCGCGACCGCCGGCGATGAAATCGACGGTCGCCACCCGATAGCGGGCGGCGCGGTCCACCGGCCGTCCGGCGATCTGGAGATCGGCCAACCGCTGGCCCTTGGGCCGGGTCAGGTCGATCGCGACCTTCATGTTGGAGACATGCAGAAAGCGCCCGTGCAATTCCTCGATCGAACCGGCCGCCACTTCCAGCGCGTCCCAGATCTGCTGTCCGGTAGCCTCGATCAGGGTGGTGATGTTGGGAAAGGGCAACTCCGCGTTGATGTCGCGGCGGGTCAGCATGGTGCCGGCGGCGTACTGGCGGTCGCCCCGGATGGCGCCCCCGTTCAACAGCGCCGCGTCGGCCCCCATGGCCTCGCGCAGGTAGTCCGCCGCCAGATTGGCAAAGGCGTTCTCGCCGCCGCGTACCGAGGTGCGGGCGGTTTCCATCGGTGCGTCGAGACGGGCGACCTGGACGCCCAACTGTGCATCCAGGCGGTCGCGATAGGTCTTCATCCGCTCGACCACCGCAGGGTCGGGCGGCACCGACGCCGTGTCGATCACCCGCACCGATGGCGACCATATCATCTGCTTGCCGCCGCGCTCCTCCACCGTGTCGAGCGTGAGATCGAGCGCCAGCACCCAGCGGGCCTCCTGGTCGACGGTCGCCTTCAGGATCTTGCCGGTATAACCGACATCGATCACGGCGCCCTGATCCTGAAACAGCACAATGTCGGCGAGGCCCGCGTCGATGATCGCCTGATGGACATCATCACCATGGGTGGTCAAGACGACAATCAGGCTCACCCCATCCGCCCGCATCACCTTGGCTTTGGCCTGGAGGGTCGCGACGGGATCGGGAAATTCGACACGCGAAACTCTGGTTACCTCCTTGGTGCGCTGCGGCGTGGCCACCAGCACGCCGATCCTGTACGGCCCGGCCTTCAGCACGGCGCTGTCCTCCAGCCCTTCCAGCACCTTGCCGGTGGCGGGATCGATGGAATTGGTGCTGACCACCGGGAAGTTGGCCTCGTAGGCGCGGGACATCAGGCTGTCCTCGCCGAAGTGGAACTCCCGGTTCAAGGCAGCCATAACGTCGATCTCCAGCCCGTTCAGAAGATCGATCACATGCGCGCCCTGGTCGAAGAAGGACATCACGCCGGGAGCCAGGGTTTCGCCGCCGTGCAGGACGAAGACGTTGCCGCTGGCCTGCCGCTCGCGGCGGATGATGGTGGCCAGCCGCCCCAGCCCGCCTCGCGCCTGCGGTTCGAGATCCTTGGTGGTATGGGCATAGAGGAGCGTCACCCCGGTCGCCTCGGCGCGCACCGGGAACGGCAGGCAGGAAAGCATCGTCGCGGCCAGCAGCCAGACGAAGGCTCCCATAGGGAACAGTCGCATCGTCTCCCCTCCCCGACAGGCGAACGTTACCGAAAGGTGGGATTATGCACGCTTACAAGGCAAATTTGAACGAATGAGATTGCCGGCCGCGGTAAGGACCTTGCGCTGCGCCCGATGCAGGCCGCCCAGCCGACCCTTCACAGTGAAACGACACGCCTACTGGGCGAGCCAGCCACCATCCATGTTGATGGCGGCCCCCCGCATGTTGGCCGCCGTGTCCGAGCACAAAAAGACCGCCAGTTCACCCAGTTGCGCCGGGGTGACGAACGATTTGGATGGCTGTTTCTCGCTCAAAAGCTCGCGCCCGGCCTCCTCGATGCCCAGCCCCTTGCGCTCGGCCAGGGCGTCGATCTGTTTCTGGACCAGGGGCGTCAACACCCAGCCTGGGCAAATGGCGTTGCAGGTGACTCCGGTTTCCGCCGTCTCCAGCGCCACCACCTTGGTCAGCCCGACGACGCCGTGCTTGGCCGCCACATAGGCCACCTTGTTGACCGAAGCCACCAGTCCGTGGACCGAGGCGATGTTGATGATACGGCCCCAATTGCGCTGCTTCATCTGCGGCAGGGCGTAGCGGGTACCATAGAAGACGGCCGAGAGGTTGATGGCGATCACCTGCTCCCACTTTTCTTCCGGGAACTCCTCCACCGGGGAGACGTGCTGGATGCCGGCGTTGTTGACCAGGATATCCACCTTGCCCAACGCCGCGTCGGCCGCCGCTACCAGCGCCTTGATCTCGGCCCCTTTGCTCATATCGGCGCCGTGATAGGCGACCTTGACGCCGAACTCGGTCGCCACGGCTTGGCGCAGGACCTCGATTTCACCGGGATCGCCGAAACCATTGAGCATGACATCGGCGCCCTGCGCCGCCAGCGCGCGGGCGACACCCAAGCCGATGCCGCTGGTCGATCCGGTAATAATCGCCGATTTCCCCTTGAGCATTTTTCCCTCTTGGCTTTGTCGCGGATGCCAGTGTGCCACCGGCGGTCGCCTTTGTTGACACGAAACAGTGTCCCGGCCTCCCGGCTCAAGCGCCGGCCACGGCAAAAGCCCCGCGGGCTTGAGGCCGGCGGGGCTTTTGGTTTGGTTGCGGGGGCAGGATTTGAACCTGCGGCCTTCAGG
>DASPMK010000086.1:0-9617 GCA_035627075.1 Azospirillaceae bacterium | reverse complement strand
CTTGCGGTCCACACCCATCAACAGGCCGCCGATGATGGTGGCGCCCGAGCGCGAGACGCCGGGAATCATGGCGATGCACTGGAACAGGCCGATGCGCAGCGATACCGAGACGGGCAGGGCCTCCACCTCGTGGAAGCGCGAGGCGGGCAGATAGCGCTCGACCGCCAGGATGAGGATGCCGCCGGTGATCAGCGATATGCACACCACCGTAGGGTTGAACAGCACCGACTTGATGAAGCCGTGGGCGAAGAAGCCGATCGCCAGGGCCGGCAAGAAGCCCAGCAGCACCGCCGTGACGAAGCGCCGGGCGCCGGGGTCGGTGTGGAGCCGCGAGGCCACATGCCACAGCCGCCCGAAATAGACCACGCAGACCGCCAGGATGGCGCCGAGTTGTATCGCCACTTCGAACACCTTGCCGGGCGGTCCCTGGAACCCCAGAAGATCACCCAGAAGAATGAGATGCCCGGTGGAAGATACCGGAATGAACTCGGTCAGTCCTTCGGCGATACCAAGGACGAGCGCGTTGATATAGGTTTCGAGGGCCATTGGGGCCTTCCTGGAGCGAAAGAACGGGGAGCCCGTGGCGGGCACCGGCGGTTATAGCAGGGGTGGGCGCAGGGTGCGACCCGGCCTTAGAAATGACCCCGAAAGGCGATGGTCGCAAAACGGACCTAAATTCCCGACCGACAATTCGCAAGGGGCGACTCCGTGAAAATGCAGCACCGGCATGGCGGCGCCAATAGGTCAATAAGATTGACCTATTGGCGTTTTTCTCCTCGCATACCATGAAATTTTCCCTTATATGACCTTCGGGCGCTCCGCGTGGGCGCCTACCACTGTCGGCAACCGGTTCCCCGCGCGGAACGGCACCAAAGGAAGTTCGAGAGATGGCGCAGCAGAAGATGCTTGGCTTCGTCCACACCGACCAGCGCATGCCCGACAAGCGGCCGGCGGCCGAGCGTCGTCTCGACTTCAATGAAATTTACGCCCGTTTCTCGGACCAGCAGGCAGGGACCCAGGCCAACCGCTGCTCGCAGTGCGGCATCCCTTTCTGCCAGGTCCATTGTCCGGTGGCGAACAACATCCCCGATTGGCTGATGCTGACCGCCGAGGGGCGGTTGGAGGAGGCGTTCGAGGTATCATCCGCCACCAACAACTTCCCTGAAATCTGCGGCCGCATCTGCCCGCAGGACCGTCTGTGCGAAGGCAACTGCACCATCGAGCAGTCCAAGCACGGCGCCGTCACCATCGGTTCGGTCGAGAAGTTCATCAACGACACGGCCTGGGAAAAGGGCTGGGTCAAGCCGGCCAAGCCGGTGCGTGAGCGTGAGCAGTCGGTCGGCATCATCGGCGCCGGCCCGGCCGGCTTGGCCGCCGCCGACCAGCTGCGCAAGAAGGGCTGGCAGGTCCACGTCTACGACCGCTACGACCGCATGGGCGGCCTGATGGTCTATGGCATCCCCGGCTTCAAGTTGGAGAAGGACGTGGTGCAGCGCCGCGTCGATCTGCTGGCGGCGGCTGGTGTCCACTTCCACCCGAATTTCGAGGTCGGCCGCGACGCCACCATGGAAGACCTGCGCGCCAGGCATGACGCCGTGCTGATCGCCACCGGCGTCTACAAGGCCCGCGATATCGGCGGCCCCGGTGCCGGCCTGAAGGGCATCGTGCCGGCCCTGGACTATCTGATCGCGTCCAACCGCACCGGGCTGGGCGACACGGTGGCGGAGGTGGCGGACGGCACGCTGAACGCCAACGACAAGAATGTCGTGGTGATCGGCGGCGGCGATACCGCCATGGACTGCGTGCGCACCGCCATCCGCCAGGGCGCCAAGTCGGTGAAGTGCCTCTATCGCCGCGACCGCAAGAACATGCCGGGCTCGCAGCGCGAGGTGGCCCACGCCGAGGAGGAGGGTGTGGAGTTCGTCTGGCTGACCGCCCCGGAGGGCTTCGACGGCACCGACAAGGTGACCGGCGTGAAGGTCCACAAGATCCACCTGGGCGTCGCCGACGCCACCGGCCGCCAGACCCCGCAGGTGATCGCCGGCTCGCAGACGGTGATCGAGGCCGATCTGGTGGTCAAGGCCCTGGGCTTCGACCCGGAAGACCTGCCGGTGCTGTTCAAGGCGCCGGAACTGAAGGTGTCGAAGTGGGGCACGGTGATGGCCAACCATCGCACGCTGGCCACCAACCTGGACGGCGTGTTTGCCGCCGGCGACATCGTGCGCGGCGCCTCACTGGTGGTGTGGGCCATCCGCGACGGCCGCGACGCGGCGGCGAGCATCGACGCCTACCTGCGCGAGAAGGCCGGCAAGACGCTGGCCGTGGCGGCGGAGTGAGGTTCAGGGGGGTGGCTCCGCCCCCTCGACTCTCCTTACTCGGTGGCGAAGCGGTGGTGAGTGGTTGCCAACAGGCTGGCGGGCACGGGAACAGGAAACGGTAGGGCGTCGTGGTTGTCGGGATTGGCCATAATGATATCCAACGCGCGTGGCGCGGGGATGGCCTCGCCGTCCTCGATCATGCCTTCGATATGGAAAACCAAGGCTTCCTCCGCCATCAGGCGCACCTCCTTGAGCGTGCTGGCAGCGGTGATGCAGCCGGGGAAGTCGGGGAAATCGACGCTGTAGTCCGAGTCGGGGTCTTTGCGGAGCAGGGCGATATAGACGGGCATCGGTGGCACCTGACGAGATGACTTGCCCAATCCCGTCACGCCCGGGCTTGATCCGGGCATCCACGCCGGGCAACGGAGTGGTCGTTAGGCGTGGATGGCCGGGTCAAGCCCGGCCATGATGGTGAAGGGTGAAGAGGGTGTGAAGGGAATAGCATGACGCGGGTTTCGGCGCGCGTCCACTAAACGGGGTTCCAAGGGCCGGTGGCCCTTGGCAGGGGTCCGGGGGGCAGCGCCCCCTGGTACGCAACACATCAAGACGAGAAGGCTTTCAGCCATGACCGACCAGATCGAGAACCAGGGCGAGCAGTTTGTCGCGGAGTATCGGGCCAACGTCGAGCGCCTGACGACCGCGCACGCCTACGATCCGGCCGACGAGCATGACGCCTGCGGCGTCGGCTTCATCGCCGCCATCGACGGCAAGCCCCGTCGCTCGGTCGTGGAGAAGGGCATCGAGGCGCTGAAAGCCGTGTGGCACCGGGGGGCGGTGGACGCCGACGGCAAGACCGGCGACGGCGCCGGCATCCACATCCAGGTGCCGCAGAAGTTCTTCAAGGACTATGTGAAGCTGATCGGCCATCAGGCACCGGAAAACAACATCGCGGTCGGTCAGGTGTTCCTGCCGCGTATCTCGCTGGATGCGCAGGAAGCCTGCCGCTGTATCGTCGAAACGGAAATCCTGAACTTCGGCTATTACATCTATGGCTGGCGTCAGGTGCCGATCAACGTCGACGTGATCGGCGAGAAGGGCAACGCCACGCGGCCCGAGATCGAGCAGATCATCGTCGGCAATCCGCAGGGCGTGTCCGACGACGAGTTCGAGCGCGACCTCTACATCATCCGCCGCCGCATCGAGCGGGCGGTGAAGGGCGAGCAGATCAACGACTTCTACATCTGCACCCTGTCGTCGCGCTCCATCGTCTACAAAGGCATGTTCCTGGCCGAACAGCTCACCACCTTCTATCCCGACCTGCTGGACGAGCGGTTCGAGTCGAACTACGCCATCTATCACCAGCGCTATTCCACCAACACCTTCCCGACGTGGCCGCTGGCCCAGCCGTTTCGCTGCCTCGCCCACAACGGCGAGATCAACACGCTGAAGGGCAACGTCAACTGGATGAAGGCCCATGAGACGCGGATGGAGCATCCCGTCTTCGGCGAGTACATGAAGGACCTGAAGCCGGTGATCCCCGGCGGCACGTCGGACTCCGGCGCGCTCGATAGCGTGTTCGAGATCATGGTGCGCGCCGGCCGTCCGGCGCCGATGGTCAAGACCATGCTGGTGCCCGAGGCCATGCTGGCGTCGGCCGACATGCCGCAGAACCACCGCGACCTCTACGCCTACTGCAACTCGGTGATGGAGCCGTGGGACGGCCCGGCGGCGCTGGCCATGACCGACGGACGCTGGGTCGTCGGCGGCATGGACCGCAACGGCCTTCGCCCGATGCGCTACACCATCACCAGGGATGGTCTGGTGATCGCCGGCTCGGAGACGGGCATGGTGCGGGTGGACGAGGCCGAGGTGGTGGAGAAGGGGCGGCTTGGGCCCGGCCAGATGATCGGCATCGATCTCGCCGAGGGCAAGCTGCTCAAGGACCGTGCCATCAAGGACGCGCTGGCCGCCAAAGTGCCGTTCCACGACTGGGTCAAGAACACCACCCAGCTGGATGAACTGGTGCGCAACGCCGCCCATCAGGGCGAGCCGTCGGAGATGGACAAGAAGACGCTGCGCCGTCGCCAACTGGCGGTCGGTGTCACCATGGAAGACCTGGAGCTGATCCTGCACCCGATGGTGGAGGACGCCAAGGAGGCCATCGGCTCGATGGGCGACGACGGCGCCATCGCCGTGCTGTCGGACAAGTACCGGGGCCTGCACCACTTCTTCCGCCAGAACTTCTCCCAGGTCACCAACCCGCCCATCGACAGCTTGCGTGAGCGTCGGGTGATGAGCCTGAAGACCCGGCTGGGCAACCTCGGCAACATCCTCGATGAGGATGAGGGGCAGTGTAAGCTGCTCCAACTGGAGTCGCCGGTGCTGTCCACCGCCGAGTTCCGCGCCATGCGCGCCTATATGGGCGACACGGCGGAGATCGACTGCACCTTCCCGGTGAACGGCGGTCACCACGCCCTCCAGGACGCGCTGAAGCGCATCCGCCAGGAGGCCGAGGATGCCGTGCGCGGCGGCGCCACCCACGTCATCCTGACGGACGAGAAGGTGGACGCGGCCCGCGCCCCGATCCCGGCGATCCTGGGCACGGGGGCCGTCCACACGCATCTGGTGCGCAACAACCTGCGTACCTTCACCTCGCTGAACGTGCGCTCGTCGGAGTGCATGGACACGCACTATTTCGCGGTGCTGATCGGCGTGGGCGCTACCACGGTCAACGCCTATCTCTCGCAGGAGGCGGTGGCCGACCGCTGGCGGCGCGGCCTGTTCGGCGGGTTGACGCTGGAAGAATGCATGGTCCGCTACAAGAAGGCCATCGACGAGGGCCTGCTGAAGATCATGTCCAAGATGGGCATCTCGATCATCAGCTCGTACCGCGGCGGCTGCAACTTCGAGGCGGTGGGCCTGTCCCGCGCGCTGGTGGCCGAGCACTTTCCGGCGATGGTCAGCCGCATTTCCGGCATCGGCCTCAACGGCATCCAGAAGAAGGTGCTGGAGCAGCACGCCCTGGCCTTCAACGACGAGGTGGTGCCCCTGCCGGTCGGCGGATTTTACAAATTCCGCCGGGGCGGCGACAGCCACGCCTGGGAAGGCGGCCTGATCCACACGCTGCAAACGGCGGTGGAGAACGGCAGCTACGCCCTGTTCAAGAAGTTCGCGGAGGGCGTGAACGGGCGCAAACCGTCGCAGCTTCGCGACCTCCTGGACTTCAAGTCGACGCGCAAGGGCATTTCGGTGGACGAGGTCGAGTCCATCACCGCCATCCGCAAGCGCTTCATCACGCCGGGGATGTCGCTGGGCGCCCTGTCGCCCGAGGCGCACGGCACGCTGAATGTCGCCATGAACCGCATCGGCGCCAAGTCCGACTCGGGCGAGGGCGGCGAGGACCCGGCGCGCTTCAAGCCGGACGCCAACGGCGACAACTGGAACTCCGCCATCAAGCAGGTGGCCTCGGGCCGTTTCGGCGTCACCGCCGAGTACCTGAACCAGTGCCGCGAGCTGGAGATCAAGGTCGCCCAGGGCGCCAAGCCTGGCGAGGGTGGCCAGCTTCCCGGCTTCAAGGTGACGGAGATGATCGCCAAGCTGCGTCACTCGACGCCGGGCGTGATGCTCATCTCCCCGCCGCCGCACCACGACATCTACTCGATCGAGGATCTGGCGCAGCTCATCTACGACCTGAAACAGATCAATCCGGATGCGAAGGTGACGGTGAAGCTGGTGGCCCGTTCCGGTATCGGAACGATCGCGGCCGGTGTCGCCAAGGCCGGTGCCGACATCATCCTGGTATCGGGCCACTGCGGCGGCACGGGGGCTTCCCCGCAAACCTCGATCAAGTTCGCCGGCATTCCGTGGGAAATGGGCCTGTCGGAAGTGCATCAGGTGCTGACGCTGAACCGTCTGCGCCACCGCGTGCGGCTGCGCACCGACGGTGGCCTGAAGACCGGCCGCGACATCGTCATCGCCGCCATGCTGGGCGCTGAGGAGTACGGCATCGGCACGGCCGCCCTGATCGCCATGGGCTGCATCATGGTCCGCCAGTGCCACTCCAACACCTGCCCGGTCGGCGTCTGCGTGCAGGACCCGGCGTTGCGCCAGAAATTCACCGGCACGCCGGAGAAAGTGGTCAACCTCTTCACCTTTCTGGGGGAGGAAGTGCGCGAGATCCTGGCCCAGCTCGGCTTCCGCTCGCTGAATGAGATCATCGGTCGCACCGACCTGCTGCATCAGGTCAGCCGGGGTGCCGCGCACCTCGACGATCTCGACCTCAACCCGCTGCTGGCCCAGGCCGACGCGGGCGACAGCGCGCGCTACTGCACCATGCAGGGCCGCAACGAGGTGCCGGACACCCTGGATGCCCGCATGATCGCCGACGCCCGGCCGCTGTTCGAGGACGGCGAGAAGATGCAGTTGGACTACAACGTGCGGAACACCCAACGTGCCATCGGCACGCGGATGTCATCGATGGTGACGCGCAAGTTCGGCATGTACGGGCTCCAGCCCGGCCACTGCACGATTCGCCTGCGCGGCTCGGCCGGTCAGTCCCTGGGCGCTTTCCTGGTTCAGGGCTTGAAGCTGGAGGTCTACGGCGATGCCAACGACTACGTCGGCAAGGGCCTGTCGGGCGGCACCATCGTGGTCCGTCCGTCGACCAACAGCCCGCTGAAATCGAACGAGAACACTATCATTGGCAACACGGTGCTGTACGGCGCCACGGCGGGCAAGCTGTTTGCCGCCGGGCAAGCCGGCGAGCGTTTCGCCGTCCGCAACTCCGGCGCTACGGTGGTGATCGAGGGCTGCGGCTCCAACGGTTGCGAGTACATGACCGGCGGTGTGGCGGTGATCCTGGGGCCGGTGGGCGGCAACTTCGCCGCTGGCATGACCGGGGGGATGGCCTTCGTCTACGACGCGGACGGCACCTTCCCGGCTCAGGTCAACCCCGACGGTGTCGTCGTTCAGCGCATCGCGGTGCCACACTACGAGGATCTGGTAAGCCGCCTGATTGAGCAGCATGTGGCCGAAACCCAGAGCCAGTTCGCCGGCCAGTTGCTGAACGACTGGACCCTGGTCCGCCACAAGTTCTGGCAGGTGGTACCGAAGGAGATGCTGTCCCGCCTGGAGATTCCGGTGGTTCTGGAGGCCAAGGCCGTTCCCGCGGAATAATCCCAATGGCACGGGATTTTGGCCCGTGCCATTGGTATAGGATCGATCTAAACCCTTTGATGAGGCGGCTCGGCTTTTTTGCCGGTCCGCCTTATTCTTTTGGCTAATTGCCGGCGTTCAGGCTTTTCTTCCCCGGCCCAAGGGATTTAAGTGTTGCGGAGCAAACCTCGCAAGGGATGACCGCCGGCATGATCCTTGACGGTGGACACAAGATGGCGCGGCGCGGCTTCCAGTCCAGGGAAGTTCTCACTCGGTACGCCACCGCCGATGACGACGGACGTTGCGCGGAAATTTTTCTGGCCGGACGCCGGCAGGCCTTTCCCTGGCGGGATGCTGCCTTCTTTCGCTTGGGCGACTACCATGATTGTGTTGAAGGCGAAATGGTTTGGGTGGCGGAAGTCGAGGGAATTGTCGTTGGCTTCATCTCCGCGTCGTTGCGTGACAACGTTATCCATAACCTGTTCATCGATCCCGACTGGCAGAACCGGGGCGTCGGCACCCGGCTGCTGGATTGCGCGCTGAGCCACATGCGCCGGCCGGTCCAGCTGCAATGCGCCGACCGCAACGAACCGGCCCGCGCCTTCTATGAGCGCAAGGGGTGGGTGCCGGAGCCGCCCGCCGACCCCAGCGACCCCTATATCCTCTATCGCAAGTAGCCGAGCCTGCCCGTTCTAGGACATGTTGGCCCCTTGAACGCGCGTCCGCTCACGCCATCCTGCCTGCCAGGGACAGAGTTGGGGGTGGGTGACATGCGGTCTTGCAACCGGATGATGGTGTTGATCGCTTTCGGCATCGGGCTGCTGTCGGCGGTGGAGGGGCGGGCGGACGACAAGATCGTCGGCGGTCGGCCCGCGGCGGCCGGGTCATGGCCCTGGCAGGTGGCGATCGTCGCCGCCGGCAATACCGACAACGCGGACGCCCAGTTCTGCGGCGGCTCCCTGATCGGGCCGCGTTGGGTGCTGACGGCCGCCCACTGCGTCGCGGAAGGCGGCGTTGTCACGTCGCCGGCATCCATCAAGGTGCTCATGGGCACGCACAGCCTGTCGACGGGCGGTCGCCGGCTGGCGGTGGAACGCATCGTTGTCCACCCGGCTTACGACGAGGCCACCAGCGACAACGATATCGCGCTGGTCAAGCTGTCGTCCACCGTGCTGGGCCGGGCGATCCGGCTGATGACCCCGGAACTGGAGCCGCAATTGCTGCCGCTCGGCATTACCGGCACCGTCACCGGCTGGGGGCGGACCAATCCGTCGACCGGTGACGCCGCGCGGGACACCCAGCCCATCTTCAACCCCCAACTGATGCAGGTCGACCTGCCGATTGTGGCGCGGACGCGTTGCCAGGCCCTGTATGATCCTTTCACCTCCAACATGCTGTGCGCCGGTGTGCAGACCGGCGGCAAGGATTCTTGCCAGGGCGATTCCGGCGGACCGCTGATGGTCGCCGACTCCCTCGGCGGTTGGGTTCAGGCCGGCATCGTCAGCTTCGGACGCGGTTGCGCCCAGCGCGGCGTGTTCGGGGCCTATACGCGGGTTGCCCGTTATCACCACTGGGTGCAGTCCGAGGTCGGTTCCGTCACCGGGTCGCCGGTGCTGTCGGTGGCGCGGGTGGGCAATGGCTCGGGGACGATCACCAGTTCGCCGGCCGGCATCAACTGCGGCGACACCTGTTCGGCCGCGTTCTCGAAGAACGTGCCGGTGATGGCGACGGCGCGGGCGGCGCCCGGATCGGTGTTCGGCGGATGGTCGGGGCAGTGTTCGGGCTTGCGCGCGACCATGGTGGTGCCGATGCGCGGCAACAAATCGTGCGTCGCCCTGTTCAACGCGGTCGGCCAGGCCCCGGTCAACGATGCGTTCTCCGCCGCCGCCCGGATCAGCGGCGCCAGCGGGCGGACCTCGGGGAACAACAACCGCGCCGGTGCCGAGGTGGGCGAGCCCCACCATGCCGGGTCCGGCGGCCGCCGTTCGGTGTGGTGGCGATGGGTGGCCCCGGACGCCCGCACCTACACCTTCTTCACCGACGGCAGCGGCTTCGACACCGTATTGGCGGCCTACAGCGGGCCGCGGCTGGGCCGGCTGGTCGAAGTGGCCGCCAACGACAACACCCGCACCAACAACAGCGACA
>DASPMK010000085.1:0-10244 GCA_035627075.1 Azospirillaceae bacterium | reverse complement strand
GTCGCCGGCGGTCGAGGTCACGATGAAGGAGATCTTGAAGCCGACGCCGGTCAGGGTGACCACGCCGACGATGATTCCCACCGTGGCGGCGGCGGCGCCCACCGCCAGCGCGTATTTGGCACCGTCGCGCAGACCTTCCAGCACCTCGCCCAGCCTCATCCGCTTGAGCGGGTTCAGCAGCCCGACCGCGATGCACAGCGTGATGCCCCAAAAAGCGGCCAGATAGGGCGTGTAGCCGGCGATCAGCACCCCGATCAGCGCGACCAGCGGGATGACCGTCGGCCAGTCGCGCCGGAAAGCGGCCTTGAGATCCGGCATCTCGTCCGGGCGCAGGCCGCGCAGGCCGTTGCGCTTGGCCTCGAAATGCACCTGTACCAGCACCCCGAAGAAGTGCATGAAGGCCGGCACGATGGCCGCCAGGATGATGGTGGTATAGGGCAGCCCCAGGAACTCGATCATCAAGAAGGCCGCGGCCCCCATGATCGGCGGGGTGATCTGCCCGCCGGTCGAGGCGGTGGACTCGACGGCGGCGGCGAAGTGCCGCTGGTAGCCGAGCCGGATCATGGCTGGGATGGTCAGCGAGCCCACGGTCACCGTATTGGCGACCGACGAGCCGGAGATCATCCCGAACAGGGCCGACCCGAAGATCGCCACCTTGGCTGGCCCGCCGGCATAGCGCCCGGCCACCCAGGCGGCGCAGTCGAGGAACAGTTGGCCCAGCCCGATCCGGGTGGCGAAAACGCCAAACAGCACGAAGTGGAAGACATAGGTCGCCACCACCCCCAGCGCGATGCCGTAGATGCCTTGCGTGGTCAGGTACAGATGATCGACCAGTTGCGCGACGCTGGCGCCCGGATGCTGAAGGAGACCGGGCATCGCCGGCCCCCACAGCGCGTATCCCATGAACAGGAGCGCTATGATCGGCAGCGGCCAGCCGACGGAACGCCGTGTCGCCTCCAAGAGCACGACGATCAGCGTCCCTCCCAAGATCACGTCGGCCGTGTTCGGGTTGCCGACGCGGAAGGCCAACTCATCGAGCGGGATCAGCGGCACATGCAGCACCGCCGCCACCGCGCCGGCGGCCAGCAGCCAGTCGAGCCACCCGATTCCGAGCGGCCGCAGCCAGCCGCCTTCGGCCGGCTGGCTGTAGCCCCGCTTGGTAAAGGGGAACACAAGGAAGACCAGCCCCAGCACGAAGGACAGGTGGATGCCGCGATGCATCATCTCGGGCAGCAATCCGAATCCCGCCGTGTAGTAGTGGAACAGCGAGAGCACGATCAGCAATGCGCCGATCAGCCGCCCGGCCACCGGCGCCAGCGGGCGGAAACGGATTTCGGAATCGAACCGCTCCTCCAGTTCCCGCGCCTTGGCCTCGTCGAGTTCCATGGACGAAGTCGGCGGCTGCTCGCGAAACGCTTCGGTCATCGATGCCCCCACCGTCCGGACTGGTCTTACTTCAAGACACCCGTCTCCTTGTAGAACCTCTCGGCGCCCGGATGCAGCGGGATGCCGAGCCCGCTGGTCGCGGTTTCCAGCTTGATGAGTTTGCCCTTGGCATGGCCGGCGTCGAGCGCGGCGCGGGCGCGGGCGCTCCACAACGCCTTGGCGATGTTGTAGACGAGGTCTTCGGGCTGCTTGGCGCTGGTGACCCACTGCGCGTTGACCGAGATCGTCGGGGTTTCGCCAACGTCCCTGTAGGCGCCCGCGGGCACGGTTTCCTTGGCGAAGAATTGATACTGGCCGAGCATCTTCTCCACCTCCGGACCGGTGATCGGCACCAGCGAGATGCCGCTGGAGGTGGCGAGTTCGGAAATGGCGCCGGTCGGGTAGCCGCCGACGAAGAAGAAGGCGTCGAGCGCGCCATCCCGCAGCCGGTCGCCGGACGGCCCCGGCTTCAGGTATTCGGCCCTCACATCCCGCTCGGTCATCCCGAAGGCGGCGAGCACGATGCGGGCGTCGACCAGCGTGCCCGAGCCCGGTTCGTCCAGCGAGACGCGCTTGCCCTTGAGGTCGCTGACCGACTTGATGTTGGCGTCCTTGCGGGCGACGAGGTGGATCGTCTCCGGATACAGCGTCGCGATGGCCCGCAGGTCCTCGACCTTGCCCTTGCCCTCGAACAGGCCGGTGCCGGTGTAGGCCCAATAGGCGACGTCCGACTGCGAAAAGCCCGACTCGGAAGCCCCGCTGTTGATGGCGTTGATGTTGGCGACCGAACCGTTCGAGGCGACCGCCGTGGCAACCAAGCCTGGAACGCCACCGCTGTTGCCGGAGATCACGTTGGCGATCAGGCCGCCGACCGGGTAATAGGTGCCGGCGGTGCCGCCCGTCCCGATGCGGAAGAAGGCCGGTGCCTGCGCGACAACCGCCGTGGCGGCCAGCGCCGCGCCGACCGCCACGGCCATTGCCAGCCGCCGGGTGCTTGAGATGAACCTCACGGCAACCTCCCTTATTAGTTCTTGTCGGGAGCGATTTGGTGGCCGGCACGCGAATTGTCGACACCGATGCGTTGTTTTCGGTCGATCCCGCCACCTGTCGCTCTATCAAGCGCGCTCCAGCCCCCGATTTCTCCCAGGCCGGGGTGGTGACGATTTCGCAGGCCAGCCCCTCGACCACCGGCGACGGGGTGGGCAGGCCCGCTTGCAGCCGGCCGGGGATCGGGCTGGTGCGGAACCGATGGATCGCATAGGCGATCCGGCTCTTGCGCGGGGCGGTTCCATGCCACGCCCAAAAATCACCCGCGCGGACTCCGCCTGGTGCCGCCGAAATCCGAAAGCACCAAGGCCCGCGAACGCATCGACGGGCCGTTTCGTTTAAGGGAGTTGCCGGGGAAGTTTAAGGACGCCGGGAGACGTCAGCCGGCTTGGTCGAAAGTCCTCCGCCCAACAATGAAGCTGACGGTCTGTGGGCCATGCCGTCGGAATCGCACGCCGCCGGCAGCTTGCAATTCCTATCAACACGTCAGTGCACTAGAATGTCCTCCCAAACAACGGGGAATGCGATGGACAATGGATTGAAATGCCCTCAGTGCAACTCTGAACACGTTTATCAGGATGGCAGCCTCTGGGTTTGCCCGGAGTGCGCCCATGAATGGAACCCGGAGGCCGCCGCAGGCGACTCCCGTGCGGAGGGTTCGCCGGAGCAGGGCATCCGGGATGCCCACGGAAACGT
Source organism: Azospirillaceae bacterium (assembly GCA_035627075.1). Classification (GTDB taxonomy): domain Bacteria; phylum Pseudomonadota; class Alphaproteobacteria; order Azospirillales; family Azospirillaceae; genus DASPMK01. The sequence continues at coordinate 7,076 of DASPMK010000085.1, read as the reverse complement.
GCTCAATGATGGTGATGCCGTGACCGTGATCAAGGATCTCAAGGTCAAAGGTTCGTCATTGGTTGTCAAAGGGGGTACCAAGGTAAAAAACATCCGTTTGACGGATGGGGCCGACGGCCACAATATTTCGTGCAAGATTGACGGCATAGGCGCCATGAATTTGAAATCCGAATTCGTGAAAAAAGCCTAGAAACGTGATCCAGACAGGCTGAATTTCCCGGATGATCCTGATACGGGCGGCGTTTGAATGCTTCCATGATCTGCCGCCCGTATCATACCAGGTTCAGAAAGTTCTCACTTCTGAACTTGGTATAGGGCCGCGACCGCGCCCCGTGGGGGCGGTAGAGCAGCGCGACCGTTCCGCGCCGGCTGGTGCTGCCACCGAAAGCCGAAAACGACCAAAGCCCGCGAACGACTCAGCGGGCGGTTCCGTTTAGGTTTCGTTTTAAGGAAGCTGCCGGGAAGTTTAAGGACCCCGGCTAAGTCCTTGAAGAAAATGGTGGGCGGTACTGGGATTGAACCAGTGACCCCTGCGATGTCAACACAGTGCTCTACCGCTGAGCTAACCGCCCATCCAATCGGCGTTTCGTTTGTCCGCCGGTGTGGGGCGGGTATATAAAGGGATCGGCGGCGGCTGGCAACCGAAAAAATCGATCGTCATCAAATTACGTGAAACCGGCTGCCCGGACGGTGTTCCCTTGCCCCACTTCCAACCCCGGATGACTCCCGGTCCCGATTGGGCTAAATCAGTTCCGCCATGGATCGAGACTTCGAAGCCGCAACCGGACGGCCGGTGATTCTGGACATCGTCCAGCCGTCGCCGCAGTCGCTGCCGGTCGTTCTCGCCTCGCCACACAGCGGCCGGGACTATCCGGCCGAGTTTCTCGCGTCCGCCCGCCTCGATAGCCACGCGCTGCGCAAGTCCGAGGACTGCTTCGTCGACGAGATCGCTCACCCCGCCGCCCAGATCGGCGCGCCGCTGCTGAAGGCCCTGTTCCCGCGCGCCTTTCTCGATCCCAACCGCGAGGCGTTCGAACTGGACCCGGCGATGTTCGCCGACACCCTGCCGGCCTACGTCAACACCCGCTCGCCCCGCGTGGCGGCGGGATTGGGCACCATCGCCCGCGTCGTCGCCAACGGCCAGGACATCTATCGCTCCAAGTTGCGCTTCGCCGAGGCGCTGGACCGCATCACCCACTACTACCACCCCTATCATGCCGCGCTGAAACGGCTGGTGGACGAGACGGGCGCGCGGTTTGGCACCTGCCTGCTGATCGATTGCCACTCCATGCCCTCCACCGGCGGCCCGAGCGAGCGCGATGCCGGCCGCCCGCGTCAGGACTTCGTGCTGGGCGACTGCCACGGCAACGCCTGCGCCGCGCGGGTTACCGATACCGCCGAGCGAGTGCTGCGCGATCTGGGTTATTCGGTCGGCCGCAACAGCCCCTACGCCGGCGGCTTCACCACCCGGCATTACGGCCGCCCCCGGCTGGGCGTGCATGCGCTCCAGGTCGAGATCAACCGCGGCCTGTACATGGACGAGGCCCGTTACACCCGCAAACCCTACCTGCCCACGCTGGCCCGTCACATGGCGACGCTGGTGGAATCCCTGGGCTCGCTGAGCCTCGCCCCCTGAGACGGCCGGCGGCCGGGTGTTGCGCCGCAACGGGGGCCGACAGCCCGTTCCCCAAAAAGAAAGGGCCGCGTCAAAGGACGCGGCCCAAGTTTAGGGAGGAAACGCCCAAGAAGTGCGTTACGACACCCAACCCGTCATAGACGCGTTTGATGTCGCACTGCACAATATGCTCCATCCTTTTCAGATATCAAGAAAAAAAATTTTATTGGGTGATTACAAGGCGTTATGCGAATGGGTCCCCTGCCGCAGGCGCACAACCACGCATTTCATTGCTGCAATGCACAACAATTCGCCAAGCCGCGCGGATCGGTCCGGGGGAGGGCGTCGGGCACCTTGTCATTACGGCGGGAGCGGCCTGACCGCCGGCTTTCGGCGACCAAAACAGCTCTTCCCGGCGCCGGTTCCCGCCAAACGGACAATGGGAGGTTGGACAATGGGAGGCTACCGTATTTCGAACAACCGCCACCTTCACATATAAACCATTCCGGCAACGCAGAGCCGCCTCGACGGCGGAACCCGGCCGCCCCGCCCCGTGTTCACCGTCCCGCCGACGGTGCGGCAGCGCACCGGCACAAGGAGCGACCGGAGCAAGGGAGGGCCCGCCCATGACCAGACTGCCCCGCCACCCGGCGCCCCACTCCCGGCTGGTCGTCGTCTCGAACCGCGTCGCCCCGGTGGACGAAGGCAAGCAGGCCACCGGCGGGCTGGCCGTGGCGGTGCTGGCCGCGCTCAAGAAAAGCGGGGGTGTCTGGTTCGGCTGGAGCGGCGAGGTTTCGGCCGAACCGGCGGAACAGCCGGCGCTGGCCCACGCCGGCCGCCTCACCTACGCCACGCTGGACCTCGATCCGCGCGATTACGAGGAGTATTACAACGGCTTCGCCAACTCGACCCTGTGGCCACTGTTCCACTACCGGCTGGGGCTCACCTCGTTCAGCCGCCGCACCTACGACGGCTACATCCGGGTCAACGCCCGTTTCGCCAGCCAACTGGCGCCGCTGCTGCAACCCGGCGACATGATCTGGGTCCACGACTACCACCTGATTCCGCTGGGCGAGCTGCTGCGCCGCCAGGGGGTGGAGGGAAGGATGGGCTTTTTCCTGCACACCCCCTTCCCGGCACCGGAGATTCTGGCGGCTCTGCCGACCCACGACCGGCTGGTGCGTTCGCTGTGCGCCTACGACGTCGTCGGTTTCCAGACGGTGGGTGACCTGCGCTGCTTCGCCGACTACCTGCGCTACGAAACCGGAGCCAAGATCGAGGAGGTGCCGCCCGAACCGGGCCTGCCCGGCCCCGCCTGCCGCATCCACGCCTTCGGCCGGCGGCTTCTGGCCCAGGCTTTCCCCATCTCCATCGACACCGCCAATCTGGAGTCGCTGGCCGCCGTGGCCGCCACCAGCCGCCAGAACGAGCGAATGCGCGAGAGTCTGGTGGGGCGCGACCTGATGATCGGCGTCGACCGGTTGGATTACTCCAAGGGCCTGCCGCAGCGTTTCGAGGCATTCCGCTGCCTGCTGGAGTCGCATCCGGAAAACCGCGGCCGGGTGTCGTTTCTCCAGATCGCCCCGCCCACCCGCGCCGACGTTCCCGAATATGCCGCCATCCGGCGCGAGTTGGAAACCGCCGCCGGTCATATCAACGGCCAGTTCGCCGAGTTCGACTGGATGCCGATCCGCTATCTCAACAAAAGCTTCGGCCGCCGCACGCTGGCCGGTTTCTTCCGGCTGGCGCGGGTGGGGCTGGTCACCCCGATGCGCGACGGCATGAATCTTGTGGCGAAGGAGTACGCCGCCTGTCAGAATCCCGACGATCCCGGCGTTCTGGTGCTGTCCCGCTTCGCCGGCGCGGCGCGGGAGATGGAGGCGGCGTTGATCGTCAATCCCTATGATGTCGAAGGCGTGGCCGAGGCGCTGCAACAGGCCCTCACCATGCCGTTGGCGGAGCGCCTGGAACGCCACCGGATTTTGATGGCCGTGCTGCGCCGGCACGACATCGCGGCGTGGCGCGAAGCCTTTATCCACGCGCTTGCCGGCGCCCCCTCGCCTTCCCCCGCCTGATGCCCATGCCTGACGCCGCCCCCTTCCTCGTCGCCGACATCGGTGGCACCAACGCCCGCTTCGGCCTCACGGGGCCGGGCGGGCTCGCCCACAGCCGCGTCCTGGCCTGTGCCGATTTCCCCACGCTGGAGGATGCCGCCCGTGCCTATCTGGCGGACGCCGCTCCGGCGGTGCCGCCGCGCCAGGCCGCCTTCGCCATCGCCGGGCCAGTGACCGGCGACCTTATCCAGATGACCAACCACGCCTGGACCTTCACCATCAGCGCCACCCGCGCCGCCCTGGAACTCGACCGGCTGGAGGTGATCAACGACTTCACCGCCGTGGCGCTGTCCCTGCCGCATTTGGGTGATGCCGACCGCCGGGCGGTGGGCGGCGGCACGCCGCGTCCGCGCGCCGTCATCGCGGCCATCGGCCCCGGGTCGGGCCTGGGCATGTCGGGGCTGGTGCCCGCGCCCGACGGTGGCTGGATACCACTGGCCGGGGAAGGCGGCCACGCCACCATGCCGGCGGCCGACTCCCGCGAGGCCGGGGTGCTGGCCATCCTGGCCCGCCGCTTCGACCATATCTCGGCCGAACGGGTGATTTCCGGCCAGGGCCTCCAGAACCTCGCCGCGGCGCTGACGGCGCTGGCGGGCCTGCCGCCCTCTCCCCGCACCCCGGCCGAGATCACCCAGGCGGCGCGGGACGGCTCCGACGCCGTCTGCGTCGAGGCGGTGGAGATGTTCTGCGCCATGCTCGGCACCGCCGCCGGCAATCTGGCGCTGACGCTGGGAGCGCGCGGCGGGGTGTATATCGCCGGCGGCATCGTGCCCAAGCTGGGCGAGTTGTTCCACCGTTCGCGCTTTCGCGAACGCTTCATCGGCAAGGGCCGGATGAGCGTCTATCTCGACCCCATTCCCACCTACGTCATCACCCATTCCTTGCCGGCCTTCCTGGGACTCCGCGCGCTCCTGGAGTCGTGATACGGGGCCGTTTTCCGTTGATCGCGGGCGAACGGCCGATGTAGGATTATCATCCTTCATCGCCCTCGACCCGGGCGTTGGCAACATCGGCGGTTTCCGGTTAACCGCGTTAACGGGGGGCGGGAAAACTCAATGAAAACAACACCCCCGAACAGCACCGGCGTTGCCGGAACGTTGCCTGTCGTTGCCCGGGGATTGCCGAAAGGTTGCCGTTGCCCCCTTGGGCGTTTCCTGTCGATGGCATCGTGATATAAGTTTCATACCGAAGGCGATCGGTGGCTCCCATCAACCGCCTTCGGTTAAAACCCGACGGCACCTTGCTGTGCAATGTGCGAAAGGGAGATACGCGGCGGAGGTGGTCATGGAATCCATCGTCAAGGGCCTGGAGCTTCAGCGCATCACACAGGCGGAGCTTGACGACCTCTACGCCCAGCACAAGAAGCTCGTGCAGGCGCGCCGGGGTGGGAAGAAGTTCCAGCTCAATTTCAAGGACGCCTCCTACCTCAACCTGTCGCGCAAGGAGCTGGTGTCCTGCGAATTCATCGGGTCGTCGCTTGAAAGCGCGGTCCTTACCAGTTCGTCCCTCTCGGGAAGCCTGTTCTTCGGGGCCAAGCTGACCAACGCGAGCCTGCGCGGCTGTGACCTGTCGACGGCTGACCTGCGCGGCTCCGATATGTCCTTCGCCGACCTGGAGAACGCCAATCTCAGCCGCGCCGACATTCGCGAAGGCTTCATCCTGGCGCGCGACAAGGACGGTAACTACGTCCCGATCCAGCACACCCAGGCATCCTTCGACGGCGCCAACCTGACCGGCGCCAATCTGGCGGACGCACGGCTGGGCCACGCCTTCGGCCGGGGCACCACCTTGCGCAACGCCAACCTGCACGGTGCCAAACTGAAGGATGCCGACCTGTCGGGGGCGGACCTGCGTGGCGTCATTCTGGCCGGCGCCGACCTGGGCGGCGCCAACCTGTCGGGCTGTGTGCTGCACGGCGCCAATCTGGCGGGCGCCAACCTCGACGGCGCGGTGCTGGAGGGGGCGGACCTGACGGCCGTCAACCTCCGGGAAGTCGATCTGTCCAAGGCCAAGACCGAGGGGATCGTCACCGCGCTCAAGATCGACACCCTCGACCGCTCGATCCAGGACATCATCAAGGACCATTTCGCCTGGGTGGAAAGCCTGGGCGCCCAGGGCTGCCAAGCGGACCTGTCGCGCGCCAACCTGTCGGGCGTCGATCTGTCGGGCGTCAACCTGTGGGCCGCCAGCTTCAACCTTGCCACCCTGTCCAACGCCAAGCTCAACTCGGCCAAGCTGTGCATGGCATCGCTGAAGGTGACGCTGGGGCATGGGACGGACTTCACCGACGCCGACCTGCGCGGCGCCGATTTCCGCGGCGCCGACCTTACCGGCGCCACCTTCGCCCACGCCAACCTCGGCTGGATTTCGCTCGCCACCGGCACTATCAACCGCTGGTACGCCAACCTCTCCGAAGCCCGCCTCTTGCGTTGCAACTTCCGCACCGCCAACCTGGAGGGGGCCAACCTGTCCCGCGCCCTGTTGCGCGGCGCCAACCTGCGCGGCGCCAACCTGCGCAAGGCTTCGCTGGCCGGTGCCGACCTGACGGGGGCCGACCTGCGCGGCTGCTCGCTGGAAGACGCCGACAAGCGCGGCACCATCGGCCTCAACGTCTGAGGAAACAGATCCATGACCGCCACCGCCCCCACCCCCGCCCGCCGCCGGGCGCTTGAGGTCATCGCCGGCCATGCCGCGCTCCAGGATCGGCGCATCGTCGACGTCGGCTGCGGCGAGGGCGGACTGGTGCGCGCCCTGACGCTCAAGGGCGGCCACGTCGTCGGCGTCGAATGCGGGGCGGAGATGCTGGAGCGCGCCCGCGCCGCCGAACCGGCCGGCGACGAACGCTACGTCGAGGGTGTGGGCCAGTCCCTGCCGCTGCCCGACGCGTCGGCCGATATCGTGGTGTTCATGAACAGCCTGCACCATGTCCCGACGCCGCACATGGCCGCCGCGCTGGCCGAAGCGGCGCGGGTGCTGGTCCCGGACGGCCTCGTGCTGGTCAACGAGCCCATCGCCGACGGCGACTTTTTCCAACTGACCCGTCTGGTCGAGGACGAGGAGGATGTGCGCGCCGCCGCCCATGCCGCCATCCGGCAGGTGGTGGCCGCCGGGCTGTTCACGGAGCAGGATGAAATCGTCTACCTGAACCCGGTGCGCATGGAGAGTTACGAGGCCTTCGCGCTGCGCATGGGCCTGATCGACGCCGGGCGCAAGGCCCGGGTGGCGGCGCAAGAAGCGACCTTGCGCGCCAAGTTCGACGAATTGGCCCAGCCGCGCGACGGCGCCTTCTTCTTCGACCAGCCCGCCCGCCTCAACATCCTGGTGAAGCCCGCGCGATGACCGCCCTG